>PUOG01000362.1 GCA_003552745.1 Spirochaetaceae bacterium | reverse complement strand
GCGCTCGCCTCGCTTGCCGGCGATCAACGGCTCGTGCTCATTCTCGGCTCGATGAAGGAGCTCGACCGGTCCGACGAGGAGCATGAAGCTCTCGGAGTTCGCCTTGCCGAACTGTCGGAGACGCTGTCGACCCAAACGGCAGCGCTCCTCGTCGGAAAGGAAATGCGGAGTGCGATCGCGGCCGCCCGCGGCGAAGGGTTTCGCGGTGAGTTGTCGTGGTACCCGGACGTCCAGTCCGCCGCGGCGGCCGTGAACGCACTCGTTCGTTCCGGAGATTTCGTCCTGGTAAAGGGCAGCCGTTCGCTCGAGCTCGAGCGACTGCTTCCACACCTCGGCGTACATGGGGAGGGCGGTGCACATGTCCCATAGCTTCTCCGCCGAGCGGGTCGAGGTTGACCGCGGTTACGATCGAGTACTGCTCACAACCGTGATGCT
Source organism: Spirochaetaceae bacterium (assembly GCA_003552745.1). Taxonomy (GTDB): domain Bacteria; phylum Spirochaetota; class Spirochaetia; order DSM-27196; family SKKC01; genus SLAN01. The sequence continues at coordinate 4,146 of PUOG01000362.1, read as the reverse complement.
TCTCCTCGGTGTCGGGCTTACCGTGCTTTTCTCCAGCTCCTTCTTTCGCTCCGAGCTGCTCTTTGCCGATCCGTTTCGTTTCCTGACCGGCCAATTGCTCTGGGTTGTCGTCGGCTGTGTAGTCGGGACGATCGCGTCGGCAGCTTCGCTCGAGCGTGCGCAGAAGTATATTCCTCACGCGCTCGGCATCTCGCTCATTCTGATGATGCTCACCTTCGTCCCGGGTATCGGTACGTCGATTCACGGTGCGCGGCGTTGGATCTTCCTCTTCGGCAGAAGCTTTCAGCCGAGCGAGCTCGTGAAGGTCATCGTTGTCTTCTATCTCGCATATCTGCTTGCACGTAAACATGAGATGATGGATGACCCGGTGAATGCGCTCCTTCCGCCGTTTCTCGTCCTGGCGCTGTTCTCGGCGCTGATCTATCTACAGAACGACTTCTCGACCGCGGTCTTCGTAATGCTCCTTGGACTGGTGATGTTCTTCGTCGCAGGAGCGCCGATCCGGTACTTCCTCGGTCTGCTTATGACCGTCGGGCCGCTCGGACTGATACTGTTGCTCAGCAGGGAACACCGGGTAAACCGATTACTTGCCTTCATAGAACCTGCGTTCGATCCGGCAGGGTCGGGGTATCAGATACTTGCCGCCGAACGGGCGCTGATAGCCGGAGGGCTATGGGGACAGGGAATCGGAATGGGGACACAGAAGTTCGGCTCGTTGCCGGAGGTTCACTCCGACTTCATTTTCGCGGTTGTCGCCGAGGAGCTCGGGTTCTTCGGCGTGCTCGCGGTGATCGCGCTTTTCGCCGTTTTCGCATGGCGAGGATATGTGATTGCAGCGAATGCGACCGATCGATTCAGAAGCTATCTGGCGTTCGGTCTCACCACGCTTATCCTCGGTCAGGCGCTGCTGAATATCGCCGTCGTGGGCGGAGCGGTCCCTGCTACCGGACTGCCGCTCCCATTCTTCAGCTCCGGAGGGTCCGCGATGCTCATGACCCTGATCGCATGCGGGCTCCTCATGAACGTGTCGCGTCACACCACCGATGGAGCAGGTGACTATGGATAGCAGGTCGATGTGGCACGGAGCGCGGGCCTTTCGTTCGACGTCGTCGGTCGGGTCTTCTCACGTTCGCGGCGGTACGAGCACACGTCGGAACGGCGGGGCAGATTCCACCGGTCCGCTCCGTATGCGAATCATCCGGCGGCTGATCGTCGGGTCGATTCTCACGCTGATCGCCGTCATCTCCGGCGAGCTCGTTTTTCAGATGCTGCTAGCACCTAACCTCGCGATCACGACCGTACGAGTCACCGGCGACGACATAATCGGTCGCGAGGAGCTCTCCGATATCGTGGGTCTCGATTCGCGGCTGCTCTACTTCCACGTCGACACCGATTTGATCGCCGCACGATTGGAAACCGTTCCGGAAGTTCGACACGTCGAGGTGACGAGACACTTCCCGGACACGCTGCAGATTTCGGTGGAGGGGCGAACGGCTCTCGCGGCTACATCGATCAACGTGGACGGCGAATCGGTCCCGGCGGTCATTGACGAGGAAGGGGTCGTATTTCGAGCTGGATTGAGAGCGAGCGAGGGTGACATGCCGGTGATATCGGGGATTCAGCTCGAGGACTTTGTGCCCGGAGACGTACTTCCGGCGGAGCTAAGCGCACTGTTCGGGGACCTGCGGCGCCTTCGTCTCGACGAACCATCGCTCTATGCTATGATCAGCGAGCTCCGAATCGTACGGCGTGGCGGTCGATACGAGACCGTGCTCTACCCAGTGCATGTGCAGGTGCCGATTCGTATGCCGGTCAGGGCGGAACCCGAACGGTACCGGGCGGCGCTTCAGGGAATCGAAGTTCTCCGCAGTCGCGGTCAGCTCGAAGCGGTTGAAGAGATGGATTTGCGCGGCGGCGACGTGGTGTATACCATGCCCGCGGAGGGGTGAGGCATCGTGGCATCCGACCAGACGATCGTGGGACTCGACATTGGTACAAGCAAAGTCTGTGCGACGATCGCCGAAATCAACGATTCCGGGGAGCTCGAAGTGCTCGGTGTGGGTCGAAGCGCCTCATCCGGGCTGCGGCGTGGGGTGGTGATCAACATCGAAGCGACGCTTCAGAGTGTCGCTGCGGCGGTGGAAGCAGCTGAACAGATGGCCGGCCGCGAAGTGCAGGGCGTAGTCACCGGTATTGCCGGGGGACACATCGAAGGGATGAACTCTCGCGGTGTGGTGGCGGTAACGGGACGCGGTCGGGAGATCACCCAGGTGGATGTCGATCGCGTAATCGATGCCGCGCGCGCGGTGGTCATCCCGATGGACCGCGAGATTCTACACGTGATTCCACAAGAGTATGTGGTCGACGACCAGGGTGGGATACGCAATCCCATCGACATGATCGGCGTACGGCTCGAAGCGGAGGTACACATTATCACCGGCAGCGTCACGAGCGCTCAGAATCTGGTGAAGTGCGTGAATCGCGCCGGATTCAAGGTCGACCAGATCGTGCTCGACGGTCTTGCTTCCGCCAATGCGGTGTTGACCGCCGACGAGAAGGAGATGGGAGTGCTCCTTCTCGATCTCGGCGGTGGCACGACCGACATCCTCGTCTACCGCGAAGGTGCTCCCTACTACACGAGCGTCATCGGACTCGGTGGGTCGCAGGTTACAAGCGACATTTCCATCATGCTGAAGACCCCCATGGAGAGTGCCGAGCAGATCAAGTGCGAGGCCGGTTGTTGCTACGTCGATCTCGTTGACAGCGACGAGCCGGTAGTTATTCCGGGAGTAGGAGGACGCCCGCCGCTCTCGATTCAGAGACGTGGACTCGCCGAGATCATTCAGCCGCGTGTGGAAGAGATCTACCGCATGGTGCGTGAAAAACTGGAGAAAAAAGGCTACCTCGGCAGCATCGGCGGCGGAGTCGTACTCACCGGCGGTGGCGCTCTGCTCCCCGGGGCGGTCGACCTGGCACAGGAGGTTTTCGGCACGGCCGCGCGAGTCGGCCGCCCGACCTCCGTGGCCGGACTCGTCGAGGAGTTTCAGCAACCGGATATGGCAACCGCGGTCGGGCTGGTGCAGTTCGCCGCGGAGGAAATAGACCGATCGCTGTTCGAGAAATCGGTGCCCGATCGCGACGGCGCCTTGAAGGCGCTGCGACGATGGGTAAGGAACTTTTTCGAGTAGAAGAACGCGGCAGCCGGCGCACCGTTCCGTCGGCGGTCGCGATGAATGACGAAACTCGGCCTTTGGGAGGGGCATATGAAGTTCGAGATTCTGGAAGATGGGTCGGGATTCGATCCCGGAGTTGGAAGCCCGACGATCATAAAGGTCATCGGCGTCGGAGGAGGCGGATCGAATGCCGTAAACCGGATGATAGCGACCGGTTTGCGTAACGTTGAGTTCGTCGCCGTGAATACCGATCTGCAGGCGCTGCAACGCGCGCATGCGGAGATCCGAATGCCGCTCGGCAGCAAGCTGACCGGCGGGCTCGGTGCCGGTGGTGACCCGGAAGTCGGGGAGAAGGCCGCGCAGGAGGATCGCGAGGAGATCAAGGAGCTCATTCAGGGCGCGGATATGGTGTTCGTGACCGCCGGAATGGGCGGCGGAACGGGAACCGGAGCGGCGCCGGTCATCGCTCAGATCGCTCGCGAGCTCAATATCCTCACCGTTGCGGTGGTAACCCGTCCGTTCAATCTCGAAGGCCGCTATAAGGCGAAACTCGCCGACGAAGGGATAGTCAAGCTTCGAGATCATTGCGATACCCTCATTACGATTCCGAATCAGCATCTGCTGAAGATCGTCGATCGCAGGACCCCGTTCACCCAGGCACTCCAGATCGCCGACGACGTGCTGCGGCAAGGTGTGCAGGGGATCAGCGATCTCATTACGATGCCCGGTGACATCAACATCGACTTCGCCGACGTCCGGACGATCATGAAGGGGCGCGGCGACGCGCTCATGGGCATCGGGAACGGCGAAGGAGAGAATCGCGCGGTCGATGCGGCAACCAATGCCATTAATAATCCGCTCCTCGAGGACGCCCATATCGAGGGATCGAAAGGGTTGCTGGTGAATGTTACCGGCGGGCCGGATTTCTCGTTGACCGAGTACGAAGAGGTGCTGAACATCATAACCGCCAATG
>PUOG01000068.1 GCA_003552745.1 Spirochaetaceae bacterium | reverse complement strand
GTGAGCCGGCCGAGACCGGTGATCCGGGCGACGGGCTGGTGGAATGGGACGGTGACGGCGATCGGCGTGTGATCGAGTACTGGGTGCCGGAGTTCGATGGCGGCGATTTGCGCGCCGGAGGGGCCCGCGAGGTCCGGGCGAGTGTCAGTTTTGAGGTAGATGCCCAAGGAAACGTCCGGCCGGGCAGCGTCGATATACTTGCTCCGGGGTTAGCGCCTGCTGGGCGACAGAAGCTGATAGAAGCGGTTTCGAGCTGGCGCTTCGATTCGCGCCCGGGCGCGAGCACCGCCCGCGGCTCCATCGACTTCGTCTTCGAGCGAACCGGATAGACGGCAGCTAGTGTCCTGTCCCGGAGATTCGCGCACATAGGCGCTCGAGCTTGTCTGAGATCGATTCCGAAGCTACGGTCCGGCGTTCGTGGGCATCGCTTCGGCGACGCGTGTGGACGTTTCCATGTCATGACTCGGCAGGATCACCAGTTCCGGTAGCCGCGCTTTCAAAGCCCGCACCCGCGCATTCGAGTCGCGCATCGCCTCGAAGTCCTCGCCCACACCAGGCAAGTGATCATCGAGGAGCATATTGAGTTCGAAGGCAAGGTCTGAGATCAGCAGGATCGGGGGCATGCCGGCGCTGCGCAACAGCATCGATACCGATCCTGCCGTATGACCCGGTGTAGGTAAGAGCACGATAGAGCGATCTCCCATGACATCGAAGCATTCTCCGTAGGGAGCGATATCCGGATCTGAGCATGGCTCCATGTCGAAGAGTGTCCATTGCGCCCCTGGCTTGTCGACATGCTGACGCAAATACCACTTGCGCTCGGCTTTCGGCTCGGTAAGTGCCTGCCATTCGCGGCGCGGTGCCAATAGCTGTGCATGGAGAAGGTGATCGATGCAGCCGGTATGATCGAAGTGCAGATGGGAGAATACCACCTTTTGCACGGAACTCACATCGTGCCCCATCCGGCTTAACTGATCGGTGACGTTATCGTCCGGGCGGATCTTCCAGCGGAAGAGTCGGCGCAGGAAAAACTCGCCGATCGCGCTGTCCAGATACCTCCGTGGATCGCTTCCGATAGCCGGGTCCAGGCCGGTATCGAAGAGGACCAGCCCATCGCGATGATCGATGGCAAAGAAATGCACCGGCACCCCATCGACCCAACGCTGCGAAAAGAGCAGCCACATGATCAACGGAAGTCGTGAGCCGTACCGGTGTTCCGGATGCATGCTTCCCTCACCGGTTGTACCAACCTGCACGTTCCGGATAGTCGCAAGCTCTGCAGTATCGCTCATAGCATCACCACTATAGTACGAAAGGCGAGATGACTACACACCATCACGAACCGCGTTAATCAGATTCTGCACCAAGGTTCGCCGATGAAGTCTCGGCAATGCGTGAGGCTACGTCGAAGAAGTGAGCCCCTTCGTCTACCAGAACCGGAGCGTTTTCCAGCGAATCGGTAAGTGTCATGACGTAGGTCACGATCGCGTAGATCGAACCGGCGTCGTAGGAGCCGATTCCGGTTACCAGAAACAAAACCGACAACACGGCTGCCAGGCTGAAGATATCAGTAATACTCCATGTAACGGTTGCGGTATCGTTAAACCAAACATTCAATCGTGTGATTCTTCGAAAGTAGGCGGTTACCGGCGACGGCTTCGGCTTTGCTATGACACGCACCTGAGACTCGCGGCGAGCCGGGATGAAACTAATTGATAGATTGCCCCGACGGCAGCCTGACTGAGCCAGAACGCTGCGAGGGGTATTACGCTCACGATCCCCTGTCCGGCGAGCAGACCGTTAATCGCGATACCGATCGCGAAAGGATACATCAGCTCCAGAACGTACTCGGCAACTGAGAGGGCGTAGGTTCCAGTTAAACGAAGTCTGAAGCCCCTGAATATCAACCGGCTTGGATGTGGCATTTGAAGACTCCGGAAAAAGCAACAGAATACTGGAGATCGGTCCATAGGATAATCTATTCGCAGCGACTACGCCGATCCATCTTCGGCCTGTCCTCGCGACGAAGCATCCCTGCCTATGCTACTATCCGAACCATGAAACAAGTGGCAATCGGGTGCGACCCGAACGCGGAATCGCTCAAACAGGTGGTCATGGCAAAGGTGCGGGAGCTCGGCTGGGAGCCGGTGGATTTCGGCTCCGACGACCCGATTTACCCGAACGTCGCGATAGATGTGGCGAAGGCGGTCGCCGCGGGAGAGTATCCGCGCGGCATTCTCCTGTGCGGCACCGGTATCGGTGTGTCGATCGCGGCGAATAAGGTTCCGGGAGCGTATGCGGCACTCTGTTCGGATGCGTACTCAACCGAACGATCGCGTAAGAGCAACAATGCGAACATCATGTGCCTCGGCGCGCAGGTGTGCGGACCGAAGCTTGCCGAGACTCTCACCGAGATCTGGTTGAACAGCGAGTTCACGCCCGGCGGTCGGTCGGATGCCAAGGTGAACCGCATATGTGAGTTCGAGCAGGAGCTTTCCGGATGAGCGTGTCGGCAACGCCAGGAATCGACCCGGTAGTTGTCGCGCCTGAAGCGCGAACCGATCTGGTCGAGTACTGTCGCCGGCGGTACACTCATTGTACTGTCGTCAGTGACGAACGGACGTGGGAGGTCTCCGGCAAGGTGATCGCCGAGGCGCTCGAATCGGCCGGCGTGAGGGTCGGTACGGTGCTGCTATCCGGCGATGAGGTGGTCGCCGACGAGCGCTTTTTGACCAACGGATTCGTGCAGGCGAGCATCGATACCGACGCGTTCATCGCTGCCGGGTCGGGTACGATCACCGATATCACCCGCTTCATCAGTCACCGAATGCGGCGAGCGTTCATCTCGGCGCCTACCGCCGCTTCGGTCGACGGCTATACATCAAAGGGGTCGCCGCTCGTCGTGCGCGGGGTGAAGAAATCGATCTACTCGCATGCCCCGGAAGCGCTCTTCGCCGATAGTAACGTCCTCCGCGATGCTCCCCATGAGCTGACAGCGGCCGGATTCGGCGACATCATCGGAAAGATCACCTCGATCGCCGATTGGCGGCTCGGACGGTTGGTGTGGGAGGAGCCGTACGATGAGGCGATTGCCGAACGGACACTCGAGACGGTACGACAGTCGGTCGAAACACGACACGGTATCGGTCGCGGCGAGGAGGCCGGAATCCTCACCCTTATGAATGCACTGATCGAGTCGGGATTGTGCATGCTCGATTTCGGCGCGTCGCGACCCGCATCGGGCGCCGAACATCACATCTCGCACTTCTGGGAGATGCAATTGCTGCGTTACGGAAAACCGGGCATTCTCCACGGAGCGAAAGTCGGTGTCGCCACGGTCATGGTCTGCCGCCTCTACGAGCGCGTGCGGAGCCTGGATGCAGCGGAGGTAAAACGGCACCTCGAATCGACGACGCCGGCGACCTTCGAGGAGGAGTGTTCGGTAATACACTCGGCATACGGCGCTCTTGCCGGTGACGTGATCGAGGCGCATCGACCGCTACTCGGGTTGGCGGGCGATGTGCTCGATGGTATTCGCGAGCGCATTGTCGCGAATTGGGAGAGCATACGAACCCTCGCCGATGAGGTGCCGAGTGCCGAGACGGTGCGGGGGTATCTGCGCGATGCCGGTGCACCGACCGAGCCGTCGGAGATCGGCCTGTCACCGGAGCTTGCGCAACAAGGGCTTCTGTCCGGGCACTTTCTTCGCGACCGGTTTACGGTCGCGAAACTCGTCCGGGTGCTCGGTCTGAATCCGGGGTAATTGCGGCTCGGCGCTCGTATCGCACCTCGTAGCGCATCGCTTTCAGCAGGCTGCGGGTAAGCAACAGCATGATGAACATGAACGGCAGTGCTGCGAGAATCGCCATGCGCTGCAATGCCTCGAGTCCACCGGAAAGGAGCAGCACTGCCGCCGCCGACGACTGGACGACACCCCAGGTGAGCTTCTTTCTCAACGAAGGCGAGAAACTGCCCTCGGACGTCATCATCGAGAGTACGAACGTCGCACTATCCGCGGACGTGATGAAGAACACGGACAGCAGCAGCACCGCGAGAACGCTCGTAATCGCGCTGAACGGATAGTGGTGGAGAACCTCGAAGAGTGCGAGCGAAGGATCGGCGAGCGCGGTGTCCGCGACCGGGATGCCCGCACGTAGTTCGAGCGCCAATCCCGCGCCGCCGAACACGCTGAACCAGACGAACGTGAGAAGCGCCGGTACGAGGAGGGCGCCGAGTACGAACTCGCGAATCGTGCGACCGCGAGAGATGCTCGCGACGAAGAGCCCGACGAAGGGAGACCAGGAAATCCACCACGCCCAGTAGAAGAGTGTCCAATCTTTCGTCCACTCGTAGCCCTGGAAGGGACTTGCGTCGAGACTCATTGAGAAGAGGCCGGCGCCGTAGCGACCGAGCGTGTCGGTGAAGATTTCGAGATTGAAGGCGGTTGGACCGACTGCGAGAACGAAACCCATGAGCACGAGTGCGACGAGCACGTTCGTCCTGCTCAGGATTTGAATGCCCTTATCCAGACCGGTGGCGCTGGAGAGCATGTAGAGCACGGTAACCACCGCGATAATGGTCAACGTGAC
>PUOG01000048.1 GCA_003552745.1 Spirochaetaceae bacterium | reverse complement strand
GACGATCCGCCGGCAGATGCGCCTACCGGATACAACCGGCTCATCCCCGGGTGGATGTTCACCCACAATCTCTTCGCTGTGCTGCGAAGCGAGCGAAAACACGCCACTCGAATGGGTGTCCCGATTTCAGAGACACGCGCGATTCGCGAGGAGATACTGTTACTGGTACGCGATGCACTCGCACGGCTCGAGTCGGTTGTACAACCGAATGAATGGTACGACGACGGGCAGATCGACGGAGTAGGCAAGAACGTTCTCCTGGAGGTCGACCGGAAACGCGGGATAGCCGCCTATCGTGAGTTGCTCGAGTACGGCAAGATGCGGGCGAGTCTAGACGCCGGCTCCGCGATCGATGAGGCGGATCGCAACCGTTATCTCGAACTGATAGAGCGGTTGAAAGTGCGCACACGCGACAGCCGGGCGCGCGATCACCATCGCGGCGGCCGGATATTCGACGACTACCACCTCGTGCACGCACAACCGGACGATGATTCGGAGCTCGAGTTGGTTATGTCGATTCTCGACGACGAAGAGGCACGCCTGAGGTGTACATAGAAACCGGACTCGAGCGGGGATGACTTTGACACGCGAAGGCTCAGACACGTACATTCTTCGTACCTTATGTCGGTCCTTGAAACCCTCTCCAACGCCGGGATCCCCACCTGGCTCGCACGCACATCGTCGCTCGACCGATACCTTCGCCTTCGCAATACAGCTACGAAGTTCCTCGACATAGAAGGAACACTTGTCGACGTCGCACGACTGTTCGAGAGCGTGGAGTATCCCGGGATACCGGGAATCGATGCGATCGTTCGCGATGGCGATTCAGTGGCGTATATCCGTTGCCTCGACGGCCCGCCGTCTCGAAATGACGAGCGAGTCGACGCCTTCACGCTCCGATACGATACTCAGCGCGAGCGTTACTTCGACCCGGCGAGTGTCTATCGATCCATCCGGTCCGGATCGATCGAGATTACGCCTTCGGACCGTGCCCCGGTGGAACTGGTCTGCGATGCGGCGCTTCTTACCGGCCGTTACCGCTTCGAGGTGGCCGGAGCTGATCAGCTGAAGCTTGCCGACGACGCTAGATCTCTCGCGGTTGCCGAACAGCAGATCTTTCTCTCATTGCTGCTTACCGGTCGTACGCCGGCGTCCGGGTTGGAGCTTCTGCGGTCGTCCGGCTTTCTCGAGAGATACTGGAGTCTGCTCGCGCCAATGGATTCTACCGACCACTCGAAGGAGTTCCACCCGGAAGGAAACGTCTGGAAGCACACGATGGAAACCTTCCGCTACCGCAAGACACGCGACCTGACCGTGGCGCTCGCCCTCCTTTTGCACGATTGCGGAAAGCCGTACGCCGATTCCGAAGGGGAACACCGCTTCAAGAATCACGCGGACATCGGAGCTGAGTACGCGCGGAGATTTCTGATCTCGGTAGGGTACGACTCCGATCTGATTCACGATGTGGCATGGCTGATCCGGTATCACATGATTCCGGGTGCTCTCGATACACTGCCGCGATACCGCACGCGTGAGATCATGCGCTCACCTCTTTTTCCGCAACTGCTGGAACTGTATCGATGCGATCTGAGCTCCACCTACCGGGGGCCGGACGGCTACTACCGGGCGTGTAGGATCTATCGAAGCTTTCTCAAGCACGAAGCAAATCCGTTTCGCGACGCGGAAGGAAAGAAGGTCGTGCAGCGCTACGTGGAGTGATCGGAGGAGAGATCGGAGAACCGCCGCAACCATCGCGCGAGTGCTTCGGAGTCGGACGCCATGCGAACCGACTCTCCTTCGAGGCCGAGCGCCCGGCGCAATCGCTCCGGAATCTGCGGAGGCGCGCCCGTGGCCTCCCGCACGACTTCGGAGAACTTGCCAGGGTGCGCGGTAGCCAGTACCACGCTGGGCGGATCGTCCGCACCACCCGGCACTGTCTCGGCGCCTTCGCTCTCCGGGCGACGCGACGGGTGGCGATCTCGAGGAGGGTGCGCGCGTCGATCGGCGGCGGCGAGTCCTACGGCGGTGTGCGGACAGACGGTCAATCCGTAATCTTCCCGATAACGGCGCATCGTTTCGCGGGTCGTCTCTTCATCCACCGATTCGCCACATATCCGCTCTGCCATCCGACGAACGTCGCCATCGAACAGATCGCTCAATCGTTCGAAGTTACTCGGCCGCCCGACGTCCATTGCATTCGAGATCGTCGCAATGCTCGGCCTCGGACAATACTCGCCGCTTCGCAGGTAGTCGGGAACAACATCGTTGCTGTTCGTGGCGGCGAGAAACCCGGCGGTCGGCATACCCGCCTCGGCGGCCATAACCCCTGCGGTCAGATTACCGAAGTTTCCGCTGGGAACACAGAAGCGGGGGGGCGCATCTACCCCTGAGGCGCGAAGGGCCGGCAGCGTCCAGAGATAGTAGAGACTCTGCGGTACGAGTCTGCCGAGATTAATGCTGTTCGCACTGGTCAGCTTCGCGCTCCGCGAAAGTGCCTCGTCGGCGAACGCATCCTTGACCATGCGCTGGCAGTCGTCGAATGTTCCCTCAACCTGGATCGCCGTGACATTGTCTCCGAGCGTCGTCAGCTGTTTTTCCTGCAGCGTGCTGATTCGTCCGGACGGATAGAGGATGACAACGTCGATGTTCTTCAGTCCGTGAAACGCAGCTCCGACTGCGCCCCCGGTATCGCCGCTGGTGGCAGTCAGCACGACGAGTCGCCCGCCGCGCCGGTCGAGCTCACTCTCCAACACGGTGGCGAGAAACGACGCGCCGAAGTCCTTGAACGCACATGTCGGTCCGTGGAAGAGCTCGAGCAGGAGGTGCCCGCCGGCCTGACGAATATGCGGGGCGAATGGAAACGCTCTGCGGGCGATCTCTCCCCATCCCCCGCTCGGCGCCCACTCACCGAGTACACGATCGAGTATCTCAGCGGCAAAGTGCGCAAACTCCGGGGCGCGCTCGTACGTGCGCGTCACGATGTCGGCGACCGACGGTGTATCGCGAAGCATATAGAGCCCGCCGTCGGGTGCCGCCCCCCGGATGAATGCCTCGAATATGTCGGAAGCGCGCGCCCCGCGGGAGCTGATAATCGTCGATCGTCTCATGAGGCGCCCTGGTCGCTGAAGAACGCGGTGTGCACGGTGCGCAGCGTCCGTTCGCGGTCGGCGCTGGAGACGACGAAGCTTATGTTCCGCTCCGACGAACCCTGCGCTATCGCGTGAACGCTGATCCTCGATTCACCGAGCGCCCCAAACAGACGACCCGACACACCCGGCTTTCCACGCATACCGTCACCGATCACCGCGACGATTTCCAGCTTCTCCTGCACGTCAAAGCGTTCGATTTCGCGTGAGGCGAGCTCCGGGGCGAGCTCATGCTCGAGCTCGCGAAGCGCCTTCGCGACATCCTGCGAACGGAAAACGAGGCAGACGGTGTGTTCGCTGCTCGCCTGCGAGATCATGAGCACGGTCACGTCGGCCCGTGCGAGTGCGGAGAACAGCCGCGCAGCCACACCGGGCATGCCGACCATGCCGGTGCCCTCCACGTTGACGATCGTCACATCTTCCACGCTCGCGATACCGGTGATCAGCTCCGCGCCGGAGCTCTCGTTACTGATTCGGGTACCCGGCGCCGAGGGATTAAGCGTATTACGGATGATAACCGGAATATCGAGCTCCTGGACCGGAAGCATCGTTGCGGGGTGAAGCACTTCGGCACCGAAATACGACAGCTCAGCGGCCTCCTCGAAGCTCATACGGTCAATTACAAACGCATTCGGAACGTAGCGCGGATCGGCGCTCAGCACACCGTCGACATCCTTCCAGATCTCCACCTGCTCGACTCCGAGCCCGGCCCCGATGAGTGCTGCCGTATAGTCGCTCCCGTTTCGCCCGAGTGTCGTCGTCACCCCCGCGGAGGTAGCGGCGATGAAACCCGGAACGACGGCAATACCTTCGCGTTCCTCCAGGACCTCACGCATCCGCTCGTAGCTCAGAGGACGATTGACCCGCGCACTGCCGTGGCCGCTGTCGGTACGGATGAAGTCGCGAGGATCGTAGAACCGTGCGTTTGCCCCACGGTCGCGCAGTATCGCCGCGAAGAGCTCACTGCTGAGTAGTTCGCCGAAGCTCATGACAAGGTCGCGCGTTCGGAGCGTACACTCGCGCACGAGCTCCACCCCGTGCAGAATATCACCGAGCTCGGTGAAACGGTCCGACAGCGAGTTGTGCATCGCCTCGGGCGAGCGCAGCAGCTCGTCGGCCACGTCGAGATGCTGCTGCCGGAGCGCGTTGATCCGCTCCCGGTATCCTGATTCGCCGACGGTCGCCTCGGAGGCGGCTCGAATCAGCTCATCGGTCGCCCCTTTGAGCGCCGAGAGAACGACCACCGGCATTCCCGAGTCGGTGCGGTTAGCGGTATCAATCACGATTCGTGCAACGGCATCGACACGAGCGGCGTCGGCAACCGAACTGCCACCGAACTTCATCACTTTCATCCCGCACCTTATAACTCGATTTTGTGCCGTGCGTCAGCAGGTATTGCCCGCTTGCGCGCCTTACGTCTCCAGATTCGGCATGTCGCGCATGTTTCGCCTTTACCCCGACCGTTCGCGCCGGTAGGATATGCGGCAATGGATCAGTACCACATCGAGGGCGGCTTCCCCGCCAAGGGCCGCATTCGGGCGAGCGGTAACAAGAACGCGGCATTGCCGTGTATCGCCGCTACCCTGCTTACCGACGAGCCGGTAGTCATTCGAAACGTACCCGAGATCGAGGACGTTAAGGTGATGTTCACCGTCCTCGAGTCACTCGGTGTATCGGTGGAGCGGCTGGAAGCGGGGGCGTACCGTGTGCATACGCTTAACCTGGCGAGTTCCGAGATTTCCCCGGAACTGGCCGGGCGGGTGCGCGCCAGCATACTTCTCGCTGGTCCATTGCTTGCGCGGACGGGACGGATTGTACTTCCACCACCGGGAGGAGATGTGATCGGTCGCCGCCGACTCGATACCCACTTTCTCGCCTTGCGCGGTCTCGGTGCGCACCTCGAGGCGGACGGTGTTTACAAGCTCACGGCGAAGAAGCTCGTCGGTGACCACCTTTTCCTCGATGAAGCCTCGGTGACCGCAACCGAAAACGCGATCATGGCGGCGGTCCTCTCCGATGGACATACCACCATCGAAAATGCGGCGAGTGAACCGCACGTCCAGGATCTGTGCAACATGCTCGCCTCCATGGGGGCAAAGATCACCGGTATCGGAAGCAATATTCTGCGGATCGACGGCGCGAAGAAGCTGCACGGGACCGAGTTCGTCATCGGGAGCGACTACATGGAAGTCGGCTCACTCATCGGACTCGCGGCGGTGACCCACGGCGAGCTGATAATCGAGAAGGCGCAGCCGCAACACCTCAAGATGTTCCGCCTCGCATTCAACAAGCTCGGTGTCCACTGGGAGGACGAAGGCGACGATATCCGCGTTCCGAGCGGGCAGTCGCTGGCGATAGTACCCGATTTCGGCGGAATGATCCCTCGAATCGACGACGCACCGTGGCCCGGATTCCCTGCCGATCTGATCAGTATCATGGTCGTGGTCGCCACTCAAGCGGTCGGTACCGTCCTCGTGCACGAGAAGATGTACGAGTCGCGCATGTATTTCGTCGATCGACTTATCGAGATGGGTGCGCGGATCATTCTCTGTGATCCGCATCGTGCGGTGGTCAGTGGGCCGTCGCGATTGCGCGGGTCCGAGCTCGTGTCCCCCGACGTGCGTGCGGGTATGGCCATGGCTATCGCCGCCCTCGCGGCCGAAGGAACGAGCGTGATCAGCAACGTCTATCAGATCGAACGGGGCTACGAAAATCTCGTCGATCGTCTTGAGAGTCTCGGTCTACGAATCGCTCGTCGCTCCGGCTGAGCAACCTCTCGTACGCGTCCCTGAGCGCCACAAACTCCGCTTCGCTCCCGCCGTCGCGGTCCGGGTGCAGCTGTTGTGCACGCTCACGGAATGCACGACGAATAACCTCCGGTGAAGCCGGCCCGGACAGACCGAGCGCGGGTGAGGCGTCGGGATCCCATACAAGCCGGCCGTCCGTGCTGTTGCGGACCGAGGGAGCACCGTCGGCTCGAAGTGAATCGAGAAATGTAAGATGGGCATCGAACGCCTCCTCTTTCACGACACCGCGCAATCCGTCAACGATGCGTTCGATGGACAGCCCGGAGGACTCCAGACGTACGAGCTCGGTAACGGTGCTTCCCACCGAGATGCGGCTGCCGCTGACCGCGCTCAGATGTGCGCCCATCCGCCGACGCAATCCGGTATCGGCGGGCAGGCCGCCGGTCATTCGCAGCGCTCCGGCCACCAACCACAACCACGCGGCGTGACCGTCCTCGAGGCCGAGGTGCCGCCGGTCGTGTCGCACCAGCGCCGCGACGATGACCGCCGGCAACTCCGAGAGCGTTCGACGCTCACGCCACCGAACTCCTCCGACCGCATCGGAGCCGCTATCCGACAAACCGAGCGCTCGCCGAATCGCTACGCGCGCCCGCAATTCCGAGATGATCCGGTCGAGCAGCATACCGATGATCGCCCCTGCGACGACCCCCGGCGGCCCGAGCGTCAACCCGATGAGCGCACCACCTGCGGTTCCGATATACGATCGCGGGATTCTGATCATTGCGTGTTTCTGATCGTAGCAGCCAGGGCCAGTACGACAAAAAGCGCCTGCACCGTTATGAGCGCTGCGAGCGCGGCACCGAACGGGAGTGCGATCAGAAGCAGCCCGCCGAGGATGTCCTGTGCGTACGCCCATATTTCGACAGCGAGATACGCGGCGACCGCCGGCAACGGAAGGAGCAGCAGGGCGAAAATCGGAGGGCGATCGGCGTACAGACTTCGTCGAGCGAGTGCAATCGCGGCGGCGGCGACGGAAACCACCACGACCGTAAACACTGAGGCGAGCCGCCGCACTATCTCCTGCTGGACCGACTCCCGGACGAACCCAGCCGTTCGCGAATCATCGAATAGCCGCAGTAGATCGATCGCGTTGAGCTCTTTGAGATGGCGCTGCGCCCGCGAGCTTCGCAGCAACTGAGCCGAGCTGACGTGGAGAGGAATGATCGAGTGGAGGCTTTCGGGTCTCGAGCCGCTGACATACTCGGCATCGAATCCACCGGTCGGATCGTCCGGATCCAACCCCCGAACGGCGAGAACTCCTTCGACGAATGCGCCGAGTGGCGCCCGCAGAGAGTACGCGATTCCGTCGTCGTCCAATCCAACCGCCCGTACGCCGACTGCGTATCGGGCGGCCGGCGCCCCTATAAGTCGATCGAAATGGATGATCTCGAAGTCGTAATCGCCCCCCTTCTGGACGTAGATAACGTCGTTCTCGCCGGGTAGACCGGCGATCTCGTCGACATCCTCGACGAAGAACGCGATTTCGGACGCTTGTTCCTGGGCCTCCGAAAGGTAACGCCTCACATCGTGATCGTCCGGGTATTGCTCGCGCAACTCACGAAAGAGGTAATACGCTTCGATCGAACGCCCGTCGGTCAGCGCGCGCAGCCCTTCCCGCTTGCGTTCGAAGCGTTCGGTTCGATCGTCGTCACGGGCCGAACGTTCGATCTCGTTCCAGGCATCCTCGGCGAGCTCCCGCGCCGACGACAACCGCGGATCGAGATCGAATGCCTGACGTCCGTAGAGATGGGCAGTGAACCAGTCACCCTGCTCCATAGCCGTTCGGGCGCGATCGTAGCGTTGAGCGGCCGTCCGGCCGCCCGGCCTTGCCACCGAGGGCGCGCCTGCCTCCGGATCGTCTTCCTCCAGCACGTCTTCGGCCGCCGCTTCCTGCGCCTCCCGCAGATCCGAGAGCATTTCTTCGGTTTCATGACTGAGGGAAGGCATCGCCAACGCGATGTTCTCGGCGTTCCGTCTCGCCAGTGCGAAATTGTGCTCTCGCATATTCGTAGCGAAGCGCTCGCGGTAGTGTCGGACCGTGCTGGTCACCGCAAGTTGTTCGCCGGCGCCACGCCGCATTGCGGGTGTGAGAGCGAGAGAGAACACCCCTTGAAGTGCTGCCGCGGCCACCGCCACTACCAGGAGCGCCCGGAGAAAGGCGAGGCGGTAGGATTCAGTGACGATCTTCAGATCTCCGAGAATCAACCCCACCAGAACGAGCAGACCGAACACGGTCGCGGCAGGGAAGAACTCGAGCGCGCGAATCGCCGTATTGCGAAAAACCCAGCTCCAGTAGAGTTCTCCGAGCAGCTCGAGCGCCGGCACCTCCAAGAGCGACACGATCAACGCCACCGCGGCAAACATCACGTAGGAGACGACCAGGACGATTCCCGCCCTCTGCAGCAGCGACCCCATACCTACCCCCGCAACTCCCGCTGTATACGTTCAGGAGACGGGAAGATCAGCCCGAAAATCGTCAGGCCGACCCAGACCGCCGCGAGAGTGAGCGTCGGACCGAACGCCGCGACGTCGGAAGAGAATACAAGCTCGAACAGACTCGTGGTCTCCGGTCCGTACAGCAGCGGATGAATGAGAACGATAGCGGCGAACGTGAACAGCACCGCCGACGCATTGAGCAGCGGCCAACGACTCATGTGAGCCAGCGCCCACGTGCCGCTTACCGCCAGGGCGACCGCGACTACTTCAATCCAGAATCTAAGCGTCCCGTGGCGGTCGGCGATAGCGTTCAACTGCCGGTGGCTATCCCCGGCGGCCTCGACGACCCTCTCGAGCAGCTCAGGGGGCCGGAAGAGTACCGTCGGACCTGTTTGCGCTTCAGCCATCGACAAGCGCCGATCGACCTCAACCAGCTCGATCTTACGGTTGAATGGGTCTACGAATGCCTCCTCCAGGTAGGCGATGTCTCGCGCTCCGTTCCGTTCCAGATACAGGACACCGAGCAGGCTGTAGCCGTCACGACCCGTTACCAGAAGATCTGCGTGGGGGAACCGGGTAATTCCACCGGAGCGTACGACCGGAGCCACGCTTCCCGGTCGGAGAGCAGCCGCATCACGGATCGACGGGCCATGCATGTGTGCAACACCGAAAACGAGCACGAAAAAGGCCCAGAGCACGACACCGGCGAGGCGTCGAAAGCGGTTGACGTAGAGAAGCTTGATCAGCGACGCGGCGAATGCGAGCAGGACCGCCCAAGGTAACGCGTGGCCGAGCGAATCGAGGAACAATGGGGCAAGTCGCGCCACACCGGCGACAGCGTTCGGATCGTACGCGATCCCGAAGCGAGCCCCGGCGGCGAGTGCGCCGATTGCGACCGAATACACGATGATACGAAAAAAGAAAGCAATAGAAACCTGTCCGACGGTTCTCACATCGACTGCGATAGTAGCACGGCGCATTGCGCCTGAGCAATCTATCCCCTACCCACGATTTCCACAGACTGTCCACAGGGTCGGAGTCGACCCACGTGGCCACGTGTGGGCCTTCTCATGGCGCATTCTGTCTACTTTTCGACCGCCGACGAATGAGATGGCATCTAAATCGCTATTTAGTAACGAAATATGTCCAATCGAAGGACAGCAGCACAGTGAATTACGCTATACCTCTTAAAATCTGTGTAGTAGCTAACCCGTTTTCCCGACTTTATCCACAGGAAGTGCACAGGCCGGCTACTTGACATCGGATGGCGCGGCGGCACCTTCCCACCCTACCAGGCGATACCCTTTTCCCCGCTCGACTTCGATCCGCGGCGGAGACTCGGGAGCCGTGACAACACGCAACTTCCGCCGCAGATTGGAAATATTCATGTCGAGTGACCGAGAATGCTCGGCGAGCGAGTGACTCAACGCGACGTTGAGCTCTTCCCGGCTCACGATCTCTCCGGCCCGGTGTACGAGTACTTCGAGAAGGCGATACTCGGCCGGTCGCAGATCGACCGCGTGCCTGCTACTCCACATCATCTCCGCATCGAACTCGAGTGTACCGGCAATCGACCGGTCGGGATTCGATTCGGGAGATGCAATCCGGCGCAAGCGCAGGTAGAGCTCCTCGGGACTCCACGGGTCTTTGAGAAAATCCCAGCATCCGAACAGGAATGCGGGGGTAAGCAGCTCGGCCGATCCGAACGCAATAAGCTTCGTGCGTTGAACGAGACGCGGTCGAGCCTCCTCGAGGTCCGGCAATCGGTCGGCCGGTACCACGCTCCAATCCGCCTCCGGAAGCGGGCCCTCCGGCACGATTAACACATCATAATCGTCCACGCGCTCGAAGTAGTCCTGAACCCGCTCGGCGGTTTCCGGCGGATCAGCGAGTAGACAGAGCCGCTCCTCGCGGCGGCCGTGGGCATCGGGCTTCTTACTCACCACCCTCATCGTTCATCTTCTTTTTCAGTTCCTCGAGTGGATCGTCTTCATCCCCCGTTGATCCGCTCCCGGAGGAAGAATTCGTCGAGCCTTCATCGGCGCCTTCATCGGCACCTTTGCCGGCGTTTTCCTCAAGTGCCATTTTTTTCCGCAAGTCGTCGAGCATCTGGTCGGTCGAGTCGGAGCCCGTCGAGCCCTCGAGCTCTTTGAAACGCGTTTCGAGGTCGTCGCTGCCGCTCATCTGGTCGATTTCGCCGCTCGCCTCGACCTCCGCCTCGATCTGGTCGACCTGTTTACTCATGCGATCGAAGACCTCGAACGCGCTGTTGTCGCTCATGCCGCTGACCGTCGACTGTATCTTCTTCTGCGCGTCCGCTCTCCGCGACCTCGCGATGAGGAGATTCTTTTTCCTCTGTGCTTCCTCGATCTTCTGCTGAAGGCCACGTAGAGATTCTTTAAGCTTTTCGACCGACTGGTGCTGCCCTTCCCACTGTTCGTGGAGCTGATCGGCGTACTGCTCGTACTCCTGTTTTCGAGTCAGCGCCTCGCGAGCAAGATCTTCCTTTCCCGCTTTGAGCGCCATCATCGCCTTGCGCTCCCACTCGGAAGCCTGGTTGCGATTCTCGTTGACTTGTCGCTCGAGCTTCTTCTCGTCGGCGATTGCCGAAGCTACACTCTTCTTCGATTCGATCAGCTGCTGATTCATGTCGGAGATCAACTGATTCAGCATCTTCTCCGGATTCTCGGCCTTGCTGATCATGTCATTGATGTTTGATTTGACTACACGTCTGAAGCGATCAAAAAGCCCCATGATCTGCCCCCTTACTGGTCACGATACTTCGAAAGCTGCGGATAGTGCTGAGCGAGCGCAAGGCCGATAGCATCCAGGGCCGCCTGAAACTCCTCGTAATCGAGGGTCGAAAGCTCGAATGTCTCGACAAGAATCACATCACTCTCATCTATGGCATACGCGCCGTAGACCATGTCGGCGTTCAGCCTGAGCAACTCCTCGAAAAACTGCGATCGTTCCTTCTCAGGCACCGTCATAACCTTCGTGCGTATCGTGACCAGCGGCTCTTCGGCGAACACAACGACGTTCGCAAGCCCTTTGTCCTCGTCATTGATTATCCACACATCTTCTCCCGCCTCCTCATATGTCAGAGACAGGTTTATGAGATAGCTCTCGATACGCGTTTTAACCGGTGGGACGCCGTCCATACCCATAACTCCTCCGGCCCATGTGAGGGCCGCTACTGAAGCCAATCGCCGACCACCGGAGACGGCCGTTAGCCGTTCTGCGGAATGGTGCGATCCTCTCACGACTCGAACACCGAACTGAACCGTCGCCGGACGTAAAGGTAATAACGCGAACGCGCCTCCGACGAGAGGCGTTCGGATCTCGAAATCCTCTTGCTAGCCTAAGAATACCTGACCGGAGGCATCAATCGCAAGAATCGTCTTACAGTTGGAACACCGGAAGCGCCCGGACTTCGACGCTTTCATCTTCGTCGAGCATATGGGACAACGAAAGATCTTCGGAAAGACGCTGGTCTCCGCCTTCTTGCCGCCTTCGGCAAAGTGCTTGACGGCGTCTTCCATGTTATCCTTGATCTGGAAGAATTGGGAAAAACCGAGCAGCTGGAAGACCTCGTACACTTTGGGCTGAATCTCGAGAAGGACGAGATCGCCGCCCTTCGGCTTTACCGCCTTCAAGAAAGCGGTGAACGATCCGATGCCCGTGCTCGATACGTAGTTGAGCCCACTACAGTGGAATATGAGCTTCGGAAACCCGGCTTCGATCACACGGTTGACCCGCTTCTGGAAGAAGTTCGAATTGTAGGTGTCGATGTAGCCGTGCAGATAGAGGACGAGGCAACCCTGAACTCGTGAAACGCGCTCCAGCGTGATCTTGAGGCTGTCGTCCTTTTCCTCGTCAAAACCTGCTACGATCTCGTTATTGCTCATTCGCTACCTTTTCGGCGACACTTACGTGCCGGCACGGGAGATTTTTACACCTCGGAGAACACGCCTCCATATTTGACTTCTGATAGTATTGTCGCACTCTTCTGTTTGTCAAATATCCACGATAATCGCCCACTATACCAGTCCCCCGGACGCATTGACGACACTACCAGTAACCGTTGAGTGCAATTGAGTACATAAAAATAGCACAGTTTCCGCGATTTCACCCGGCTCGGTCATCGCTCCGGACGGCGCCCGGGAGGCGTGCCGCCTTCTGCGATCGGCCTCAAGGTACTCCGTGTCGACGTATCCCGGACATACCACGTTGCAGGCGACATTACGTCCCGCCCCCTCCCGGGCGGCGCTTCGCGCCAAAGAGACCACTCCGGCCTTCGCTGCAGTATACGCAGGCGCCTCACGCGACGGATGCAAGGTATCGCCACGCGAAGCCCCGAACAGCACGATGCGTCCGAAGCGCCGCTCACACATCTTCGGGAGAACGGCCGATACGAGAACCCCGGCGACCGCAAGATTGAGGCTCGCCATGCGTTCCCAGTCGTCGACTTCCGAGTCGGCGAGCGAGCGCCAGACGATTGGTCCCATCGAGACAACGAGCACATCGGGAGCAATTTCGCTCACGAGCGATCGGGCATCCGAAGCTCCGGTAATCGCTTTCAGCAACTTGTGCGGGTATCTGCCCGAGATTTGAGCGCATTCTTCGACCACACGATCGAGAGCATCGCTGTCATGCCCACCGTGTACCGTCAAAGTGACCGCGGTAGAAGCCAGAGAACGGCAGACAGCCGCTCCGATTCCGCCCGAGCCGCCGACCACGAGCGCAGATCTGTTTCCAAGCGATTCGGAGTGCATGCGTTCGGTGAGCATACACGAGAAAGAACGTTCTTGCTATGCGACGGTTCGTCCCATCTGCTATACTTCCGGTGCATGAAACGGCATCTTCTCCCGGCAATGTGCGTAGCTATCGGACTTCTGCTGCAGCTACCGGCCGGCGCCCGCGAAGCTGAGACGTTCGATTCGATCGTCGATTTTTCCATCACACTTCGCGAGCTCGCCGAAGTCGCCGCCGAACGCGAGCCGGGCTCCGTCACCGAACAACCGCTTGTAGTCGTCGACGGGTATATCGCCTCGGTGGTCGTGACAGACGACAGCGATGGTTCGTTCTCCGCCGATATCGAGCTGGTCGACGGCGAGTGGTTCGATCTGGAGGATGTGCGCGCCTATCGTGCTGTCGTCGTGGTCGCCGGAGAAGACTTCCGCGAACGCGTTCCGAGGCGAGCGCCACCGTCACCACCTCGCGACCACATCGTCGCCGGCCGGCACGGTATAGTGGTCGCCCAACTCGTCGAAATCCGGGAGGATGAGGCGCGGGGAGGTAGACTCCCGGTTCTCGAGGTCATGCATTTCCGCGTCAGCTTCTGAGGCCTCTTTACCCATTCAGCAACCCGGTCAGCCGCTCCATTGAAAGCGTCTCCTGGACCAACTCACGGGTTATGAGTCCATAATCCGAGAGAACTCCGAGCCTCTGCACCACGTTACGCAACTCACGGACATTTCCCGGCCAGTGCTGCTGCTGGAGCAGCTCGATTGCCTGAGGGGTGAAGCGTATCGGCTCACCGCCGAGCTCGAACGCGAATCGCTTGCACAGAGCGGGGATGTCGGCACGCCGCATTCGCAGCGGCGGTATGTGGAGCGACAGCACGTGGATCCGGTAATAGAGGTCGCGGCGGAATGCCCCGCGCATAATCTCCGCTGCGAGGTCTCGATTCGTGGCGGTGATAAGGCGGAAACTGACGACATGCGACGAGTTTGCACCGATTCGGCGAACTCGCCGGTCTTCAAGTACACGCAGAAGTGCCGCCTGCTTACTCGGCGGTAGCTCCCCGATTTCGTCGAGGAAGATGGTGCCTCTGTTCGCTTCCTCCAACGCTCCTGCGCGAGAAATCGCTCCGGTGTACGCACCGTTGTGCGTGCCGAACAGCTCCGACTCGAACAGCGATTCCGGAATCGCTGCACAGTTGCGAACCACGAACGGTCGTCCGGCGCGGTCCGAACGCTCGTGAATATTACGAGCCGCCACTTCCTTCCCGGCGCCACTCTCTCCGGTTATGTGAACAGGAAGGTCCGAGCGTGCGAACCGATCGAGGGTTCGGTCAACCGTAGTACAGACCCGCGGCTCGTCACCCACGCGTGAAATCGGTGCAGTAAGCGATCCTCGCGTGAGCATGGCCTTTCCGACACACGAAGCGATCTCATCGCGTCGAATCGGAATTGCCAGACAGTCGTACGCGCCGGCACGCATCAGCTCGGCGGCGCGTCGAACAGACGGAGTAGGGAGAATAGCGATGACCGGAACACCGGCGTACGCCAGGCTGCGGATCGAGCGGTAGTCCGACTCGTCATAGCGAACGAGGAAGATGCACACTCCGTGAAGGTCTGAGTCCGGAGCATGGACGTGAAGCTCCGAGACGTCGGTATATCGGCGTACCGGAAGCGGCGCGACGGCCGCCCGAACCTGTGACAAGACTCGACCGGAGGAGGCAACACAGAATACTTCGGACATAGCGGTGGAACCGCATACTGTTACGCGAGCGATCGAGACGCATCCCCCAAAAGGGGGATTCCACGATAGGTGGCACCGGCCGCGGTGGCTTTCGTTGCCGGTTGTGGCACGATATACTGCGGCGATGCTTACGACCCAGACGATTCTCAAGCTTCTGAGGCCGGGCTATGTCTGTCCGCTCTTCCTCTACCTTCTTCTGGTCTCGGCCCTTCTGCTTGTTGATGCGTTCTCGTTTGTCTATCTGGCCGAATCGTACGGTGCATATCTTGTGTTCGGCGTCTCGGGGGCGGTTTCGCTCACCGGCGTGCTGATCACGATCGGCCTGATCGCTCGCCGCCTGCGTCTGCTTCGGCGCGCGGTGTTCCTCTCCCACGACCCGAAGAAGCACTACCGGGTCGCGGCATCGCTGACCGCCGGCGGTCTGTTGCTCCTCTCGCCCGGCGCGGTAACCAGCGCAATTGCGCTCATCTGCCTGCTGCCGGTGCTCCGTGTGGTTCCCGGCGCGGTGCTGTGCTATCTCATGAGACGTGAGTTGGAGCCGGTCTATGACTATCTGAAGATGGAAGAGCCGTACGGTGCATCGGCGAGCACGATGCACGCCGATTCAAGCTCAAGTGGAGAGCACCTTTCGGTCGAGATTCCGGCCGATGAAACCAGCTAATTGCCTCGCACCCGTGTTGCAAGCAACACAACGGCGAACCAGAGATACAACGGAGCCCGCAGGACCCTCCACGGTCTCTGCATTACGGTGACAATCGCTTCGAGAGCGCGCCTTCCCGGAGTCCGTGCAGACCGTTTCTTTCGGTCGCTGAAGATATCGAATACCTCCGCACTTGCCACTGCAGTTCCCGGATTGAAGAGCTTCCGGTGGGTGAATATCCAAAGGTCGTGCCCGGGCACGCCCGGCCCGACGAGCAGGAAGTCGGGGGATGACTTCTTGATCGCGGTAACGATATTTCGCTCGAACTCCTCGGGGTAATAACCGGTGTAGCGGCCGACGATCCGCAGGCCCGGAAAGGTCAGTTTGATGTTCTGTTCCACTTTGTGGAGCTGGAACTTGTCACCACCGAGAAGGTATACCGATCGTCCGCGCGACTCCAGGACGCCGAGCAATCGAACGACGAAGTCGAACGGCGTATAGAAGTGCAATTGCGGTCGCCGAAGAAATCGTGCCGCCCGAACGAGAGTCGGTGAGGCAGGTATCGAAAGCGCCGAATTGCGAACGTATTGCCGAAAGCGCGCATCGCGGCGCGCACGAAGCAGATCCCAGGTACGAAGGAAGACGAAGTGGTGATAGGTCTCGTCGGAGAGCATGTGTTCGACAGCATCGCCCAGTGCCTCCTCGGGAATCGAATCCACCGCGACACGCGCGACATTCGTACGAGTTATGCCGGGTATCAGTTCTTTAGGCGCCACTCCGATCTCTCCAGAAGAATGATCTGAACCGCCGCTGTAGCATAGAGAGCGGCGGTTTCGGTCCTCAATACTTGAGGACCCAGATACACAGGCTTATATCGAGCAGAGCGAAAGATGGCAAGTTCACGTTCGCTGAAACCGCCTTCCGGGCCGACTGCGAGCTCGAGAGAAAAGGTGCCGATCGCCTCCGTATCGTATTCGGCAAGGTACCGGTGCAGCGACCACTTTGCAAGCGGGGCCTGGTGAAGCATGAGCCTCAGCGACTTCTCCGAATTGGAGAGCGTTGAGAGGTACCGGTCCAGTGGCATCGGCTCGAATATCGTCACCGGGGCGGGGCTGCCACTCTGCTGTACCGCCTCGGTCGCGACCCGGTTCCAACGTGCGACCTTTTTCGGTACGGCGTCCTCGGCGAGACGGACCACCGTGTGGTCGGTCACGACCGGCTGCAATTCCGCTACACCAGCTTCGGTACAGCGCCGGATAACATCATCAATCTTTCGTCCTTTCGGAATACCCTGGACAATTCGGATGTGCGGACGTTGCTTGACGCCCGCACCCCTTCTCTGTACACGCAGCAACAAAGCCGGCTCGGCACGCTGTATCGTGCAGTGATAGTGATTTCCCGCGGTGTCAATTGCCGGGAAGCTGTCGTCGCGACCGAGGCGAAGCACCCTCAGAAGGTAGTGCGCCTTCTCTCCCTCGAGTACGATTTCCTGCTCGCCGGAGTACTCGACCGGAAGCACGAACTGTCTCATAAACGATACGCAGAGTACCTTCCGGTCGCTCCCCGGTCAGCTTCCACCGGCCACACGGCCGTCGAGAATCAGGTCAACCGCGTCTCGCAGTACTGTATCGAAATCGAGATCGTAGATTATCGCCTCATTCCGGCGACGACTGACCTCCTCGCGAACCAAGCGACGAATTGTGCGCTCGGGCAGCTCGAAATCGTCGGAAATGCGAGACACAAAGGTGTCGACATCGTCGTCACTCGGGTCCTCGTCTTCATCAACGAACTCTTCGACCGCCATGCTCTCGAGCAGGTCTATGTAACGCTCCTGTTCGCCATCGCTGAGCGTCGGCATTTCGGACTCGTGTTCGGGTTCAATACCCTCGTTATCGATGTACGTACCGCTCGGGGTATAGTACCGGCTCAGGGTCAAACGAAAACCGCCTTCGATCGCGCCGGCTTGCCGCACCTGTTGCACCGATCCCTTTCCGAACGTCCGCGTTCCAACCAGAGCAGCTCTCCCGGAGTCCTTAAGCGCACCGGCGAGAATCTCGGCACCCGACGCCGATCCGCTGTCGACCAGGACGACAACGGGTAGATCTTCGGGCACGGCGGTCCGGGTACGTGCCGTGTACTCGCGTCCGCCGTTCTGAACCCTGCTCGTAGTTCCAACGATCACACCGTCATCGAGAAAGAGGTCGGCCGAGTCGATCGCGGCGTTCAGGAGCCCACCTGTGTTACCACGCAGATCGAGAACCAGACCTCTATAGTCCGAATCCTCGAACTCCTCGATCGCCTCCTGCATCCTCTGTACGGTGAAGGGAGTGAAACTCGAGACACGCATGTACCCGATCGAATCAGGCATGAGCGCATGCCGGACGGTCGGAACTTCAACCTGTGCCCGTGTGAGCGTGTACTCGATCTTCTGGCTGCGAGCGCGGCGGACGGTGAGTGTCACGTCGGTGCCTTCCTCCCCGCGGAGGCGGTTCGCTACCTCTTCGGTAGACCATCCCTGCGCACTCTCACCTTCTATCTCGTATATTTCGTCTCCGATTCGCAGTCCGGCTTCAAACGCCGGCGACTCGGGAATGGGCTCGCTGACCTCGACGAAACCGTCGTCGCTGTCGTCGGTTCGGGTAATGTACATACCGACGCCACCGAACGATCCGGAGGTCACATCTCCGAGATTTTCCATTTCGCGCGCATCGAGATACGCGGAGTAACGGTCGTCGAGTTTCTCGAACATCCCTTTGAGGGCGCCCTGCATGAGCTCCTGACGGTCGACCTCCTCTACGAAGTTCCGTTCGATGTAGTCGAAGACGCTCTCGAAGCTCGAAAGTAGCTCATCGCGGTCGGTAGTCGGAGACTCCGCGAGAACGGTCGGAGCAAGCAGAAGAGCAAAGATAACGCCGACGAGGAAAACCGAGATCCCCAGCCAGAGGAGTCGTTCATTGGATCTTGGATGTTTGCTGTTTCTATTCATGATGGCACCCTCGTCCTCACAATATATTACAACGAAAACGCATGGCCAACCCAGCAGTTCTCATTTTGACTTTGTAATGAGAAGCGAAGGATTGGATAAACTCTAATATCTCCAGACTAGACACTAGCGATTTTACCCGTCATACTCGGTGTCGATGGGTGGCGAAG
>PUOG01000285.1 GCA_003552745.1 Spirochaetaceae bacterium | reverse complement strand
GATGCGGAGTTACCGTCGACCGACCGGTTGACGATGGAGCTGTCCGCCGAGGATATCGAGCGCGTTCTGACCGAGGGGCCGCACCGGGTCGAGGATTTGATCACGGTCGAGAGCAGGCAGAACGAGCACACGTTGACGATCGAGCTCGACCGAACGCGGATGCAGCAGATTACTTCGCTGTCGCCGGTCGAGGAGCAGTCCGCGATCGAGTACCTGCTGCCGCCGGAGCGGATGAACGAAGATGAGTATGTCGAGTATCTCGCATGGGCGATGGAGGAGTACGAGTCGGAGACGCCGATCGAGGATGTGATACGCGATGCGCGCATTC
Source organism: Spirochaetaceae bacterium (assembly GCA_003552745.1). Lineage (GTDB taxonomy): Bacteria > Spirochaetota > Spirochaetia > DSM-27196 > SKKC01 > SLAN01. The sequence continues at coordinate 4,290 of PUOG01000285.1, read as the reverse complement.
AGGTACGCGTCGAGGTGCCCGGCGAGCTTCTATCGGTCTCCGGCGGCGATGCCGACGGAGATACGGCGGTGTTCTACGAGCGGGTGGTGACGCTGCTTACCGTGCGGGAGCCGACTCGGTGGAGCGTGACCTGGCGTCACTGAAGAGGCGCTCGATGATGCGGTCGCGCAACCGGTCATGAATCGATGTGAAGTCGAGATGAGCGACGTGCCCGTTTTCGCTTGTGCGCACGACGGTGCAGATGGCGGTGGTGAAGCGCGGATTCGGTTCACGCTTGCGCGGTCCCTCGCCTGCCGGTTCGCGTGGCGCGAACTGCTTGAAGCGCAGCCAGACTTTGTCGCCCTTCGTCACGCGGGTATTCGCCGGTAGTTCGACACTCGCCCCGCCGCCGCCGAGGTCGCGGGTAACCACCGGCTCGAAGTCCTCCCACGTTTTGAGCGCGAATTCGACCGGCAGCCGGAGTGCGCGCCGATAGTAGCGGCGGCGCTGAGATCGGCCGAGCTGTTCGGAATGGCGTAGCGCTACCTTCTTTCCCCGACGCGCGAGCACGTTAGTCAGGAAGGAGTACACGCCGCTCTTGCTGCTATAGAGCACGCGTACGCGCGCTCCGTCGCGGATCGACTTCCATTCCTCGTCGAGGGTGACGATCAGCGCTCCCGGCTTCTGATCGGAGACGACCGCACCGACCACCGTGGGGTTGCCTTCGCGGGCGATCGCCACGCGGGAGCTCAGCGGCAGGCCTACGCTCGAGATCGGTACACCGCCGTGTCGCGTATAGCCGAGCTTCAGCCGCAGACTGCTGATCGTATCCTGCGCAACTTCGTTCTTCTCGAGAAGCCGCCATGCGCCGCGATTGAAGATCGACTCCTCGGAGAACACCTTGTGGCCCTTCCACGGGCGGGTGGCGAGCTCGGCGATGCGGTACATCGCCTGTCGCTGGCTCGGGGTAAGCTTGAGCCGCTCGGCGTCCTCGAGGAAATAGCCGCGTGACTCGCGCGTCCAGGCCTCGATCTCGCGGCGGCGCTGGAGGATCGCATAGGAGATAAGGAAGATGAGGGGGATGCCGACCGCAGCCACGAAGATCGCGATCTGCTCGGGCGATTGCCGGTACGCTTCGACGACCTGTTCGAGGAATAGCTGTCCTGCAGTCTGCAGTGCGATTTCCATACGCCCTCCCCTATATTGTACACTTACCGGCGATGGCTGACACCCTCTTCTGGTACGATCTCGAAACCTTCGGTCGCGATCCGCGACTCGATCGCGTTGCGCAGTTCGCCGGTATTCGTACCAACGACCGTTTCGAGCCTCTCGGCGAGGAGCACGTCTTTTACTGCCGCCCGACCCCCGACTACGTGCCTGACCCGCTCTCGTGCCTTATTACTGGAATCACGCCGCTCGACGCGGCGGAGAGAGGCGAGAGCGAATACCGCTTCACTACCCGGATCCGCGAACTCTTCATCCAACCCGGCACATGTGTCGTCGGCTACAACAGCCTGCGCTTCGACGATGAGTTCGTTCGCAATCTCTTCTATCGCAATTTCTACGATCCGTACGAACGGGAGTACAGCTCCGGGAACAGCAGGTGGGATCTGGTTGATGTGATGCGCGCCGCCCACGACTTCCGGCCGGATGGGATCGAGTGGCCGACGAACGAGGAGGGCAAGCCGAGTTTTCGTCTCGAGGATCTCTCGGCGGCAAACGGCGTCGCGCAGGAGCAGGCGCACGATGCGCTCAGCGACGTGCGGGCGACCATCGGCCTCGCAAAGCTCGTGTATGATCGCCAGCCGAAGCTCTTCCGCTATCTCTTCTCGCTGCGCCGGAAAGATCGCGTCTACGAGCTCATCGACCTGTATCATCGGCGGCCGTTCGCCTACACATCACGCATCTTCTCGCGCCGGGAAGGGTGTACGACCGCGGTCGCCCCGCTCGCCCCGAACCCGCGCAACCCGAACGAGATCCTCGTATTCGACCTGCGCTACGATCCGTCACCGCTGATCGACGGCGATGTCGAGGAGATCCGCGCGAGGATCTTCACCCGGCAGCCGGATCAACGCATTCCGGTGACCGGGCTCGCGGTCAATCGCGCTCCGGTCATCTCGCCGCTGAGTGCGCTCGAACGTGACGGGGTCGCCGAGCGGCTGAACATCGACATGAAGGCGTGCCGCCGGAACGCGGAGGCGCTCGCGCACGCCGAACGGCTCACGCAGAAGATCACGCAGGTGTACGACCGGCCTCCGGAGCCGGAACCGCGCGACCCGGAACTCCGCCTCTATTCGGGCGGCTTCTTCTCCGACAGCGACCGGGAAGAGTTCGCGAGAATCCATCGCACGCCTGCCGAGCAGATTCCGAAGCTGCAGCTGCAGTGTGAGGATCCTCGCGTGCCGGAGATGTTTCGCCGCTTCGTCTGGCGAAACTTCACCGATCAGCTCGACGAGGCCGGCCGGCGAAAGTGGCTGAGCTTCTGCGCCTCGCGGATCCTTGTCCCTCCGAGCGATAAGGTCTGTGACTTCCAGTTCTTCAGCCGCAAGATCGATGAACACCTCGCCCGCTCCGACCTCGACGGCCGGGCGAAGCTCGTACTCAAGAAGCTCGCCGACTACCGCGACTATCTGCAGCGGGAGGTGCTGGGGTAGGGGCTGTGCGTTAGCGACGGCGCGCCCCGGGCGGTTCGGCGCGCCCCGGCGCGGTTCGCGGCCGCCGCCTTCGGTTCCGAGGGCGCTCACTCCCGAAGCCGCCGCACCAACTCGCGCACTACGGGGACCGATACCAGCGCTCCTCCGGCGATCGCCGCCGCGGAAATAACGGTTCCGGCGGTGTCGGAGCGTGCAGCGGCGGTCACTCCGGCGAGGAGGCCGGCAACGGCGAAACCGCCGGCGCCGGTGATAACGGCATCGCTTACCGACGGTCGACCGAATCCGAACAGGTCCGCGATCTCCTTCGCGACTCCTGCACCGGTCGCGCCGGCGGTCGACCAGATCATGACGGTGGGGCTGCGTTCGGGTCGGTTCCAGGGTCGGACGGCGAGGGCGGCGATTCCACCGCCGACGAGCCCCGCGGAGATGCCGGCGAGGAGGTGCAGGCGGGCGGCCTCGCGGGAGGCCGAATCGGTTCGCTGAGAGTTACTCGGGGCGTCGGGCGGACCGAGCCGCTGTGAGATGTCCGGCGTGGTGGGTGGGCCTGAGTACACCGGCTGTGCGGCGGCGCCGGCACACGCGAATGCGGTCAGCAGGAGGGCGAGGCGGGCGGCGGGAAACATCATCATCGCTCCAGAATCGTACCGCTCCACAGTGAGTCGAAAAAGTCGGGGGCCGGCACGATGAGAATTCCGTCGGCCACGCGGCGCACCGCTTCGAAGCAGACTACGATTGAACGGTTGAGTGTTGTCTCGGCGGCCAGTCGCTTCAATCCTCTAAGATCACGCGGCTGCACGTGTTTCGTTGTCTTCACTTCGATGGCGATAGTATCCGACGGACTCGTGAGCGAGTCGGTAATGACGAAATCGACCTCGGTCCCGTCGAGCGTTCGGTAGTGCGCGAGGTGGCGATGATCGTGTGAATACTCGAGTCGCGCCTGCAGCTCGTTATGAACAAGGTGCTCGATTGCACGGCCGTACTCGGTAGTGCCCGGCCCGTACCTGCTCCGCTCGGCAAGGACATTCGCGACGCCGTTGTCGAAGAAGTAGAATTTGCCACGCGATACCGCCTTACGTCTGGCGCCCCGGGGTGCAAATGGTGGAAGCATCGTGCCGAGAAGGGTGTCTTCGAGGAGATGGTAGAACTCGCGCACGGTGCGAGCGGGGACTTGAGCATCGGAGGCGATGTGCTCGAAGACCACCGTTTCGCCGGCGCGTTGTCCGGCGACACTCAGGAAGCGCGCGAAGCTGTCGATTCCGCGCACGAGGCCTTCCGCCTGTACTTCCTGCTGAAGGTAGCTGCCGCAGTAGGCGCGTAGATCCTCCTCCGGTTCTCCGGAAAACCAGATCGGCGGAAGTGTTCCGTAGCGTGCGGCCCGCTCGATGTTCCACTCCGGAATCTCCGCGGAAATCAGGGGATACAGCCGGCGAGTGCGTGCCCGTCCGCCGAGAAGATTGACACCACCGCGGCGAAGCTTGGCAGCACTACTGCCGGAGATAACGAATCTGCGACCCGCGCTTTCCATGAGCAGGTGCGCTTCGTCGAGAAGCTGGGGGAGTTTCTGTATCTCGTCGATAATGATCGGTTCGTCGGATTCCATGGCGACGATCTCTTCATACAGGCGGTGCGGGCGCCGTGAGAGACGAAGAAAGACGTC
>PUOG01000314.1 GCA_003552745.1 Spirochaetaceae bacterium | reverse complement strand
TCATGACTCGCGCGGCGAACCGCCTCGTCTACCGGCTGCGACGCGATTCGTTCGACCATCTCCAGAACCTCTCCATGTCGTACTTCGATCGCGTCGGGGTCGGCGACATCGTATCGCGGGTGACCAACGACATCGAGATGATCTACAACGCGCTGACCAACGGCCTGTCGAACCTGCTCGGCGGTCTGGTCTCGGTCTTCGGCATATTCGCCGCGATGCTCATCCTGGATTTGCGGTTGACCGCCGTGGTGGTGGCGCTGCTGCCGGTTCTCGCGCTCGTCACCGCGATCATCGGACGCCTTGTTCGGCGCTTCTACCGCGAGAATCAGCGCCTCGTCGGGAAGCTCAGCGGCACGATCAACGAAACGGTCTCCGCGGCGCGGCTGATCAAGAGCTTGCATACCGAAGCATCAACCTTCGATTCCTTTGAGCGCATTTCCGCCGACGCGATGCGAGCCGGGACGCGGGCGGAGGTAATCGGATTCGCGGTACACCCGGTCATGCGCATCGTGAACGGGCTATCGGCCGCACTCGTCGTCGGTGCCGGCGGCTACCTCGCGGTAACCGAAGGCGCCCCGTACACCGTCGGGCTCATTACCGCCTTCGTGATCTATTCGCGGAGATTCTTCGAGCCGATGCGTCAGCTCTCGGAGCTGTACAACCTGATTCAGCGCTCGCTCGCCGGCGCCGAGCGCGTTTTCGAGCTCCTCGACACCCGCCCGGAGATCGTCAACGCTCCGAACGCCGTCGAGGCCCCGGATATCCGCGGCGATGTCACCTTCGACCGGGTGACCTTCGGCTACGATCCGGCGCACCCGGTGGTGCGCGATATTTCCCTCGATGTGCACGCCGGCGAGGTCGTCGCGATCGTCGGCCCGACCGGCGCGGGCAAAACGACGCTCGTGAATCTGCTCTCGCGCTTCTACGACGTACAGGACGGTGCCATTCGTGTCGACGGCACCGATGTGCGCGAATTCGACATCGACTCGCTGCGCACCCGAATGGGGGTGGTACTGCAGGAGCCGTACTTCTTCGCCGACACGATCATGAACAACATCAAGTACGGCAGGCCGGAAGCGAGCGATGAGGAGGCCCGCGAGGCGGCGCGAGCGGCGAATGCCGACCACTTCATCCGGCGGCTGCCCGACGGCTACGATACGGTGCTCCTCGAGCGCGGGGCGAACGTCTCGGAGGGAGAGCGGCAACTGCTCGCGATAGCCCGGGCGCTGCTTGCCGACCCGCGGATTCTCATCCTCGACGAGGCGACCTCGAGCGTCGACAGCCTTACCGAGGCGATTATCCGTGACGGAGTCACAACGCTCATGGCGGGCCGCACGAGCTTCATCATCGCGCACCGGCTGTCGACAATTCGTCACGCCGATCAGGTGGCGGTCCTACACGACCGGCGGCTCATCGAGCGGGGGACGCACGATGAGCTCATCGCGGCCGGTGGATTCTACGCCCGGCTCTACCGAATGCAGTTCGAGCGTCCGGAGATTACCGAGGATACCGAGATATAGGCTCCCGCCGGGCATCTGTTTCTCGGTGCCTCAGCCGAACGTGTCCGGATCGGGGCCGGTACGCTCTCCTCTGTCGAGCGCGTCGATCTTCGAGATCTCGTCGTCACTGAGCGTGAAGTCGAATACATCCGCGTTCTCGCGGATACGCTCGGGCTTGATCGACTTCGGAATCGTCACGATCTCCTTCTGCAGATCCCAGCGAAGCACCACCTGGGCCGGTGTCTTGTTGTGCTTTGAGGCGATTTCCGTGAGCGTCGGATCGTCGAAGATCTTCGCCTTCATAAGCGGAGACCACGCTTCGATCTGAATTTCGTGCCTGCGGCAGTAGTCGTGCAGGCTCTTCTGCACGAGTCGGGGATGCAGCTCCACCTGATTCACCATCGGGCGAACCTCGCAATCGGAGAGAAGATCGTCGAGATGCTTCTCGTTGAAGTTGCTCACTCCGATCGACCGGATCCGGCCTTCCTTGTAGAGCTTCTCGAACGCCTTCCACGTCTCCTTGTACAGCCCCTTCGACGGGCAGGGCCAGTGAATAAGATAGAGATCGAGCGTCTCCAGGCCGAGCTTCTCCATGCTCGTGTCGAACGCCTTCAGCGCCGAATCGTAGCCCTGATCGTCGTTCGCGAGCTTCGAGGTAACGAAGATCTCCTCGCGAGGAACCCCCGACTCGGCGATCGCCCGGCCGACGCCTTCCTCATTGTTGTAGCCTGCCGCGGTATCGATGCTCCGGTACCCGACCGAGAGGGCGGTCTTGACCGTGTTGATCACCTCCTCGCCCTCTTTCACAAGAAAGACGCCGAGACCGAACCACGGCATTTTCACACCGTTATGCAACGTCGTGCAGCTTGTCAGACTATCTGCCATATAGTGCCATCTCCTTTCGATTAGTATTTGTTCCGCATTATGAGGCATTGCGGGTACGTACACAATCGCCACCATCATGCTACACTCCGGCCCATGGAAGCGCATAGCGCCGACGACGTTCGCCGTGAGCTCCATCGAATAGCAGATCCCCGGATTGCCGAACACTCGGCCGGCTACTTCAAAACGGGACCCGGTGAGTACGGCGAAGGTGACCGCTTTCTCGGCATTCGCGTGCCCGAGCAGCGGAAAATCGCCCGGCGCTTCAGAACTCTCCCGCTCCCGCATGTCGAGACCCTGCTGACTTCGGAGTATCACGAGGAGCGGCTCACGGCTCTCCTCATTCTCGTCGAGCAGTTTCGCAGAGGCAATGAGGCGCACCGCGAGGCGGTCTTCGACGTCTACATGCGCAATCTCGAACGGGTAAACAACTGGGACCTCGTCGACACGTCGGCGCCGCATATCGTCGGCGCATATCTTCAGCAGACCTCGCGCGCCCTACTGTATGAACTCGCCGCCGCAGAGAATCTCTGGAAGCGGCGGGTCGCCGTCCTCGCGACCTCCCGCTTCATAGGTGACGGCGATTTCGATGATACGCTGCGCCTCGCTGAAATGCTCCTCGACGACGGGCACGATCTTCTCCACAAGGCCGTCGGCTGGATGTTGCGTGAGGTCGGCAATCGCGACCGCGCGACTCTCGAGACCTTTCTCTCCACTCACCACGCACGCATGCCGCGTACAATGCTTCGCTACGCGATCGAGAAACTCCCCGACAAGATCCGCACACGCTATCTCATTAGATAGGACCGTGGGCCCACAGCGCCTTGGCCGCCTGACTCCCCTCGACTACAATGCGGCCATGATTCGCTGGCGCCGCGTAGCGCTCTTCCTCGCGCTCACCTACGGAATATGCATAGCGCTTGCCGCCGCATACGCGCTTCTCGGCCTGCAGGGGTACGGCATCGCAGCGTTTACCGCGCTCGGCACGCTCTATATGATCGTCCCCGCCGCAGTTTCCATCATCCTCATTAAGCTCAAGTGGAAGGAGCGACTGCGCGACTACGGCTTCCGCCTGCGACGCTCGTGGGCATGGCCGCTGGCGTGGGTCGTTCCGGTCGTACTCCTCGCGCTGACGATCGCGCTCGCCGCGCTGCTCGGTGTCGGGGAGGTCGGATTCTCGCGCGATGCGATGGTGGCCGGGCTCGGAGACATCGGCCCGGAGCTTGCCGAGGAGGCACGCGCGCAGCTCGACGCGATGGGCTCGCTCTGGCCACTGGTGCTCTTTCTGCAAGCGCTGGTCGCCGGCACCACCATCAACGCGATCTTCGCTTTCGGCGAGGAGATGGGGTGGCGCGGCTTTCTGCAGCGCGAGCTGGCACCGCTCGGCTTCTGGAAAGCGTCGGCGCTCATCGGCGCGATCTGGGGATTCTGGCACACCCCGCTCACGCTCATGGGTCACAACTTTCCCGAAACCCCGCTCCTCGGCGTGCCGATGATAACCGTCGCGTGCATTCCGCTCGGCATCCTCATCAGCTGGGTGCGCGTGCGCACCGGAAGCGTCTTCGCCGCGGCGATATTCCACGGCATGTTCAACGCATTTGCCGGCTACTCGATGCTCGCGATCGCCGGGGTACCGAACATCATCCGTAGCGGCCTCGGTCTCCTCGGCTTTCTCGCGGCAACGATTCTGACGGCAGCTCTCTATCTTCGCACGAGATTGCAGCCCGAAGCGGTTGTCGAGGCGAGCCCGTAGCCGCACGCGATGCTACAATGGAACATGCCATGTTACGCGTACCACTCTCTTGCTTATTGCTGATGATGATGACAACCGCCGCGTCGGCCGGCCCGGGAGAACGCGAATCCGGCGGCGAGAATGAGCGCGGCGATCCGCGCTCCGGCGGGCAATCGGAGTCGATCGAGCTGCCGGCACCCGACCGCGACGGCGAGCTCACCGTCGAGCAGGCGCTCGAGCGCCGCCGCTCCGTCCGCGACTACTCTGATGGGCCGCTGACCCTCGCCGAGCTCGGACAGCTGCTGTGGGCAGCGCAGGGGATCACCGAGCCGGGGCGAGGTTTCCGCACCGCCCCGTCTGCAGGGGCCACCTTCCCCATGGAGGTGTACGCCGCCGTCGGGGAAGTCGAGGATCTGGCGGCCGGGCTCTACCGCTACCGTCCGGATGGCCACCAGCTCGAACGGGTAGACGACGGTGACGTGCGCTCCGACCTCTTCGAAGCCGGACT
>PUOG01000367.1 GCA_003552745.1 Spirochaetaceae bacterium | reverse complement strand
TCACCCCTGATTCAGGAAGGGGATCAGGTTCATGAATAGTCGACCACTCGTATGTGTTATCTGCTGGGCTATAGCGCTCGTCACCGCCTGCGACCTCATCGATCTCCATCGGCTCGATGTGGAAACCGACCCGTCAACACCGAACGCTGTAGTCGATCGCGATGCATCGATTCTCGTCACATTCTCTCGTCCGGTTTCGAGAGAGTCGGCCGAGCGCTCGGTCACTCTCGAATCACCGCGGGGCGATGTCGAGCTTGATTTCGAGTGGTCGGGCGATGAGTTACGCGCTACACCGGTCGAAGCACCGGATCAGGGAATGAGACACGAGCTTCGCGTGCGAGGGAAGCTCGTCGACCACCGTGATCTGAGTCACGAGATCGATCTCTATCTGCCGTTCTACTTCGGTAACGACTCGCCGGTGCCGCACCTGCTCAACCGCACTCCCGAACGCGGAACAGACGCCGGAGTTCATGATGCGCTCGAGCTGGCGTTCAGCGTTTCGATGGATCGCGGGCGAACCGAAGGCGCCTTTTCGGTGAGCCCGGACACCGAGGTCGACTTCTCGTGGAACGGGGATGCCACACGCCTCACGATCGAGCCGTCCGATCAGTGGAAGCCGCTCACCTACCACCGGTGGAGTATCGCCACCGGGGCGCGATCGGCCGACGGCGTGGCGCCCGGTTCGACGATCTCGGGTTCGTTCATCACTCAGGTAGATGCCGACCCGCCGCGGCTTCTCGCCTACCGCACGGCGGCCCGCGAGAACGGCGATATCGTCGAAACCACCGATCTCGCACCGGACGGGGTAGTGTTACTCGAGTTCTCCAAGCCGGTGCGATTCGGTTCGGTGCGCGAAGCGGTCACGACTACGCCTGCGGTCGCAGAAGCGGTCGAACAGTTAAGTGAGACCGATTTCCTGCTTCGATTCGACGAGCGCCTCGAGATCGACCGCGAGTACGAGATCGTGATCTCGGAAGAGCTCCGCGATCTTTCGGGAAACCGGCTGCTTCGAGAACGGCGGCTCGTACTCGAGCCGGTTGCACCGCGACAGACAATCGAAGCCTTGGAGAGCGTCTGGAGCGCCGCCGGCGGGACGAACGCGAAGACACTCGATACCGAGCAGGGCCCCGGCGAAACGGCGGTAGTCGGCGTGGGCTCCCCCGACGGTACGAACATCCTCCAATTCGATTTCGCACACCCCTACGAGAGCGCAACCACCCGCAGTGCGCTGCTCGAGGCGGTGGAGGTTCAGGCGCTCCTTCCCGAACGCGCGGTGAACCCCGACATCGAACGGATCAGCTGGATGAGCGGAGGCCTGCGCGTGCGCATCTCGTACGCAGGGCTCCGACCGTCCGACTCGGCCGACGAGCCGACCATCTATCGGATCCGCATCGCTGCCGGCGAGGCGAGTGCCGCCGACACTTCACTCGGACTCGAGGAGCCGGTCGAGCTCTTCATCGAAACGGAGGTACAAGAGTGAGATCGATCGCTTCGCGAGTGCGACGCCATCGCTTACATCAGCGACGTTACTCTACCGGGGGAAACCTCCGGATTCCCGTCGCCGCGCTCGCGCTCGCTACGCTCCTCGCAGGCGCCTCGTGTCGCCTGTTCAACATGCGCCCGCTCGAGGTCACCGGCTGGTCGCCGGAGGAGGCGGTCGTCACCGACCCGCACGCGCTCGGTGCGGTCTCCGTAACGTTCTCCGCGCTCGTCGACGAGCCGCGCGCCGAGAGCGCCTTCTCACTTGCGGCCGACGGGTCGCCGGTATCCGGTCGCTTCGAGTGGGATTCCGAATCGATGCGATTCGTCCCGGATGAGCCGTTGAAACGCGGGATCGACTATGTCATGACAACCACCGGAGAGGCCCAGGACGTGCACGGCAACGCGCTCGTCGATGATTTCGAGCACACCTTCTCCACTCGAACCGACTTCACGCGCCCGTCGGTAGAACGAACGGTGCCGGCCGATGGAGCGGTGCTGCCGACCGACGACGCCATGTTGGCGATCGAGTTCAGCGAACCGGTCGACCGCGATTCGTTCTACGATTCGTTGTCGATATCGCCTCCGGTAACCTACGCCGTCGAGTGGTCCTCCGCCGATGCGCATGCACGTATTCGCTTCATGGAAGCGTTGACCGGACAGCAGGAATACGCTGTCTCGCTGGATACCGGAGTAACCGATCTGCACGGCAACACACTCGCCGAGCCGTTCGAGGCCGAATACCGGGCCGATCCGTCCGCGGACTCCGGCGATCCGGAGGTGCCGGAGCTCAATGCGGCGCTCGCCTCCTTCGAGAGGTCACCGGTCGAGTGGCTGGAGACAAATCCGATCGACGCACCGGAGCTTACCCTCTATCCGGGCGATGTACCCGAATCAACGGCCGAGCCGCTCGGTTCGTGGGAGCGGTTCTGGGGGGTGGAACTGCACTTCAACACGCCGGTTTCCCGGAGCGATGTGGAGGCGGCGATAGAGCTCGATCCGGAGCGGTCGGTGAGCGTTACTCCGCGTTTCGCCGAGTACTCCGACCGCTTCGTTTTATCGCCGGATGAGCGTTTCGCCTTCGCGCGCAGCTACACGGTGAGGCTCGAGGGAAGCATTCGAAGCGACCACGGCACGGAGAGGCAACTCGATTCATTCACCCGCTTTCGGGCAGACGGAAGCGCCTCGCGCCCGGGCGAAGTCCGCGCGGTGACCTTTCTCGAAGACCCGGCCGAAGCCACGATCGTCGGACCGCTGGTCGACGACGACGAGCTCGACCTTGCCGCCTACGGTGGACTCTCCGGCGACGGGGATATCGGCTTCTTCGACCTCTATCTCGCACCGGCAGAAGGAGCGAGCTTCAACCGTTTCGAGGTCGCCGAGGCGGTATCCTTCGACATCAGCAATATCGCCGCGGATATCGAACTCCTGAACGTCGTGACCGCACCGGTCGGCGAAGCAGGAGATCTCGCCCCGTCGCCGGATCCGCTCCCCGGCACCGGCGAGCAGATCGTGCGGATCACCGTTGCGATCGAAGATCTCGAGAACTCCGGACTCGTAACGATCGCCCTCGACGACTCGCTCGCAGACAGTTACGGCAACGAGTTCGCGGAGCCGTGGAAACTTCGGCTAAACCAGGTATCCTCACCATGAAAGAGGTCATACGCACGTGTCTCGATAGACCGGTCGGCACGATCTCACTCGCCGTTGCTGTCGCTCTCGCCGGGCTCGGCGCGATCGGAACATCGTCGATCTCGCTGCTTCCGCAGGTGGATGTTCCGGTGGTGAGCGTCCGTGCCGAATACACCGGGCTTCCCGCAGGGGAAATGCGTGAGATCGTGACGATTCCGCTCGAACGCGGCCTGTCCGGATTGACCGGATTGCGGCGCACCGAATCGACCACCCGCGCAGGGATCGTTTCGGTACGGCTTTGGTTCGACTGGGACGTCTCGAGTGTCGAAGCCGCGTCATCGACCCGCGAGGCGGTCGACACCCTCTACCCCACTCTGCCGAACGCGGTGCGACGCCCTTCGGTCCGCCGCACCGACCCGACGGCGGCGCCTGCAATCCGGCTTGCGCTCCACCCACGCGAGTTGTCGCCGGCGCGGGCGCGACGCCTCGCCGAGCGGGAGATCCGCTCCGCCCTGCAACAGCTCGACGGGGTCGGCGCCGTGGTCGTCTCCGGCGGCGAGATCGAGGAAGTGCACGTGAGAATCGATCACGATCGCGCCGGTGAGCTCGGCATCGATACACCTGCCGTCCGTTCTGCACTGACCGAAAGCAATCTCGAATACGCGGCCGGATCACTCTTCGACGGCGATCTCGAGCTTTCGGTCACGACCGACGCCCGTGTCTCCTCTCCGGCGCAGCTCGGTGCGATCTATCTGCCGTCGCCCGGGAGATCCGGCGAGGCGAACATTCACGGAGACAACGCCGACAACGCCGGCGCGCTCGGACCTGTTCCCGTATCCGCGGTTGCATCGGTCGAATACGGCCACGCCCCGCGACGATCGGTATTCCTCCTTGACGGCGAGGAGGCGATCGGCATCGACGTCTATCCGCTTCCGGGCAGTAGTCCGGCGGAGGTTGCCGGGCGCGTTCGCGAGCTTCTTTTCGAACTGCGAAGCACCTTCGGCTCGTCGGTCGACTTCGAAATCGCGCACGACCGCTCGAGGCCGATTCGATCTGCGCTCTCCGAGCTGGCGTTCGCCGCATTGCTCGGAATGTCCGCGGCGGTGATCGTGCTCGTTATCTCGCTACGGGAGGTCCGCAGCGCCGTCATCGTCGCGGTATCGATTCCGGTCTCCGGCGCCTTTGCATTCGCCGCGATGGCGGTCGCCGGCGTCAATCTGAACATCATGTCACTCGCCGGGCTTGCCGTCGGCATCGGAATGGTAGTCGACAACAGCATCGTCGTCGTCGAGAATCTCTCCGAGCGCCGAGTCGATCCACACGTCGTCGAAGAGATAGCGGACGGTGTACACGAAGTCGCCGGCGCCACGCTCGCCGGTACGCTGACCACCGTCGCGGTGTTCGTGCCGCTTTTCGCATTCCGCGGAATCGCCGGCCGGTTGTACGGCGACCTCGCGACGGCAGTCATCGCGGCACTGGTCGCGAGCTATATCACATCGGTCAGCGTCACGCCGGTTCTCTT
>PUOG01000183.1 GCA_003552745.1 Spirochaetaceae bacterium | reverse complement strand
GGTCGAAGCTTCCATACCCCGCCTCGATCCGGAGTCCGGAGGCAATCAGTCGCACCTGCAGCTGATACTCATAGTGGTAGCGCAGAACAAGCCGGTCGCAGTAACGGTCAACGTGTCCGTCATTACGGGTGACGTAGTAGATGACATCCGAATAGAGCAGCTGCCGCTGGTGGTCAACCGAACGGACACGGCGCGCACGGCGTACGAGCTCTCCGGTGCGTTCGTCCTCGCGTTCCCAATCGGTGTGTTCTCCGACATACCCCGAAAGCCGTTCGTTCGGAAGCATCCGGAACGTATCGAGCACGAAACGTCCTCCACTCGACAGGTGTCGCCGTACGGCGGAAAGGCATCCGTCAATATCGCGATCATCGACGAGCGCCTGGAAGCCGCGAAACGGTATAAGGATCAGGTCGAACGACGTGGGCAGATCGAAGCCTGCCATGTTGCCATGGATCATGTGCAGACGCTCACGAACATCGCCGGGAAGGGTCGCCGCTTTTCGTTCGAGCTCAGTCAACATCGGGGGTGACAGGTCGAGCGCCCACACCTCGAATCCGGCGTTGACGAGCGGAATGGTAATCCGACCTGTCCCGCACGCGAGCTCGAGCACCCTTCCGCCGCTGCGACGTGCCAGATCGAGATAGAAGGCGAGGTCGAACTCGCTGTAGGAGGCGGTATCCATATCGTAGTATCGAGCGGTATCGAGGTAGAGGTTGTTGGTTGAGGGAAGTTGCGATTCACGGCTCATTTCGGCTCTTCAAACGGGGAGCGCCGGCTCAACGCGAGCGCATCCGCACGAAGCGAAAGATACAGCGCCGGCGGTAGAAACAGGAGCACGACAATCAGAAGCGCGGCGGCGACAGGTATACCGAGGAATGTACCCTCGATGCCGAGTACGACAATCAGCAACGCGCCGGCACCGGCAAGAGCCGCTATCCACAACAATACCGCACCGCTCTGCGCGATAACCCGTCGTCGTCGCTGAAACACGCGGTCGACCTCGTGGATCCATCTATATGCAGTCTCACGATCAACCTCGACCTCACCGGCAACCTGGTCGGCGATCTCGAGGAGCTCATCGCCGCCCCTTATCCGAGCGAGAATTCTCGGGTACACCGAGGCAAGCTTCCGCGCATGTTCCCGTTCCCGGTCGCTGACCCTCCCGCTCATAGGCCGGAGTCGCACGCCGCGGCGCTATGCCGAAACGTAGTCACGAACGCGTCGGCGCTCACACTGTTGCTCTCGTCAACCAGCTCACCGTCGACATAATACCGAATGTAGGGAACGAAATGATTCTGCCAGATGTGTTCTTTCATCTCGAGGAACGACTCGAAACAGTCGAGCTTGTTATACTCGACCGTGAAAACCGTGATATCGATATCCTCCGGTCTTCCGTTGCTCGCATGGCACTCGAGCCAGCGCGAGACCGCGTGCCAGTCGGGACACCAGTCCTGCGTGGCAACGAGAGCGGTGAATCGTCCCACGCGCCGCATCTCCGCGGGTAGTTCCTGCTCGACGACGGTCCGTTCGGCCTGCTCGGGTGTGAGTTGGTGCAACTGTATCATGATCGTGCGTCCCTAAACCTCGATATCTACGGTTCGGCCGACCCGTTCATCGCGGATCGTCGTGTCGGGATTCTGCGCCCCAGGTTCTTCACGGGCTTGTTCAGCCGATTCGACACGTGCTTCGGTAGCAGCGCGCGCTTCTGCCGCCGCTCGCTCGGTGTAAGCGGCCCCGAGGGTGGGCACCGTGATATCCGCGGAAGCGATATGAACCTGCTCCATAACGAACCTCCCCGCAGGAAAAAGCTATCAAAATCCTGTAGTAGCGTCGAGTACGAGCTTGCCGGCGACATGGCCGTTCATACTGCGCCGCCAGGCCTCGGCGAAATCGGTAATTGGCAGAACGTCGGCAACCACCGGCCTCATCCGCCCGGCGGACACGTGCTCGGCTATCCGAGCCAGCTGTGGACCGTCGGGGCGTACGATCTCCACATGGTGACGGCGCCTCTTCGTACGGTTAACAAGCGAAGCGAAGAGACGCGATGGGCGCGGATTGAGGGCAATCAACGCTCCACTGGGGGTCAGCGCATCGAATGCGTCGCCCGGATCCAGGGTATCCGCTGCATCGAGAATGAGGTCGTATTCATGCACGCCGCGTGTGAGCGCGAACGACTCGGTATAGTCGATGTAGCTCGAGGCGCCAAGCTCGAGGCATAGCTCACGATTCTTCGGCCCGGCGACCGCGACGACGCGAGCACGTCCTATCCGTGCCAGTTGCACGGCGCAAACCCCTACACCACCGGACGCACCGTTAACCAACACGTGTGCCCCGGGCGCGATGCGCCCGTGGACGAAAAGCGACTGGAAGGCGGTCAGGCTCGTCAGGGGGAGTGATGCCGCACCATACATATCGAGCTCATCCGGTATCGGAATCGCAAGTGATTCCGGCACGCTAATGCATTGCGCGTAGGTTCCCCCCGACAGCGCGGAGATCATCCCGAACACCCGGTCGCCGGGTTTCACCCTTTTCACACCTTCGCCGCAGGCGAGTGCGATTCCTGCGAAATCACACCCCGGTACGCGATTCGGACGAAGACCGGTCGCGATGCGAAACTCGCCGCGCGCGAGCCTCCAATCGACCGGATTCACGGAGACCGCTTCGGTGCCGACAAGCACCTCACCACGTCCCGGCCTCGGAGTCTTCACGTATTCGAGACCGCACTGATCGGGTCCGCCGTATCGACGGTAGCGGATGGTCCAGATTTCCTCCGGGATCGCCGGCTCAGCCATGACTGCTCTCAAGATACCTTGTATCGGCTACGCACGAGGCTCCAGAGTTCCTTGAGCCCGGTGTCGCTCGGCGAGGTCACTCCGGTATCGAGCAGAAAATCGCGCCGCTCGCGCTCGAACCACTTGAACAGTCGGGTCGCCCCGCTCTTCTCGTCCTCCGCCGCCCAGCAGATCCGGGCGATCTCACGAAGCTCGGCCCGGTTGAAGAAGATACGCTCCGGTCCATACACGATCACGAACGACTGATCCGAAATCTGTTCGACGTCAACGCCGGGAGCTTGCGCCTGCCCCGGAACCCGGTCCTCTTCGACGGCTCTCTGCGCCTCCTCGACCTGGCGCCGGGTATCCTCCATCTGGCGGTTGTAGATTGCCACCTGAGTATTTCGAAGCACGAGAGCAAGTGTCTCAACGTCGAGCTCGGGCAACGCATCTTCGATCTTCTCGATGAGCGCTCGCTGCTGTTCGTTAAGCCCTTCAGTGGCACTCGGAGCCGGCTTTACCGCCGACTTGGCGCCTTTTGCACTGCTCGCCTGTTTTGATGTCGCCTGTTTCGCCGTCGACTTCTTCGCGCCACCTCTCGCTTCGGTGCTCTTCGAACTCTTCGCGCTCTTCGCTTTCGTTTCCGACTGCTTCTCCGTTTTCTTCGCCATAACTGCCACTCCTATCCGTCGGCTCACTCTCCGACATCGTATTCCGGCGGCCGTCGTCGAGCCGCTCCTATCGCCGTTTCGATCGCGTCACCAACAGCTACGAGCGTCGATTCTTCCCACCAGCGGCCGTAAAGAGTCGCACCGATCGGCGTTCGGGCCGCGTCGAACCCTGTCCTGATCGTAAGAGACGGGTGCCCGGATCCGTTCGTCGCCAACAACATCTCCTCGGCACCTCCCGGTGCGAGGATCGCATCTACGCCTCGGCACACGGCGTCAATCTCCGAGGCTATCACACGACGCAGTCGTTGCGCTTCGATATATTCGATCGCCGAGAGAAAACGAGCCGATCGGAATACGTTTGGCCACGCTTCTATCGCCTGCCAGCGCATGCGGTCATCAGCACCGGAATCGGTCAGCGACTCGAAACTCGCGGCCGCTTCCGCGTACACCGGCAGGAGCATCACCTCGTACGGGTAGGGCGGCAGGGCGAGATCCACGGCCTCCCCGCCAAGATCGCTGACCGTGCGCCGCGCAGCTTCCAACACCTGCGTATCGCGGGCGGCGTGCTCGCCGCGTGCCATAAGCTCTGTTGAAAGCAGTCCGACCCGCACCCCTTCGAGATCAATCAATCGGAACGGCTCGAACGGTGCGTTCACGCAATCCGGATCACCCGCGCCGGCCTCGTTATCGCGCACACCGTGAATTGCTTCGAATACCGTACCTGTGCAGGAGGCCGTTCGGCAGATCGGACCAATCTTGTCATAGCTCCAGCACAGAGGCATGGCTCCGTCACGCGAAACACGTCCGAAGGTAGGGCGCAGCCCTGCCGCACCACAGATCAGACTCGGGCTGATGATACTTCCCATCGTCTCGGTCCCGAGGGCGAACGGTACCAGTCCTGCCACTACCGCGGCAGCACTACCGGCGCTCGACCCGCTCGACCCCTGGGAGCGATCCCACGGGCTATTCGTTCTTCCTCCGTACCATATGTCGCCGTACGCAAGCGCACCAAGCGAGAGCTTCGCGACAAGGACTGCTCCGGCCTTATCGAGCGCGCGTACGACCGCCGCGTCCCGATCCGGAATACGCCCCCGGAACGGCTCGGCACCGTACGCGGTCGTGATCCCCGCGGTATCGAACAGGTCTTTGGCTCCCCACGGTATTCCGTGAAGCGGGCCACGCCTCACCCCGTCT
>PUOG01000243.1 GCA_003552745.1 Spirochaetaceae bacterium | reverse complement strand
TTCGCGATCACTTTCTCGCGGAAAACGGCAAGATCATGAAGGAGCTCGGGCGGCTGCTGGTGGAGGCGGAGGCACTCTGTCGCGAGCATCATGCCCGATTCGAGGACTATATCGAACGCGTCCTGCTGCTTGACCGGCGTTCAGCCTCCGGAGCGATGAAAGTGTTCCATGCCGACATCGATCCACGCCTCGGTTATGACAACATGAAAACGGTTGCCGGCATCCGTAACGGGGAAGCACGCGCGCGGGCTCAGCAGGATCTGCTTGACGGCAAATCACCCGACACGGTACGTGCCGAATATGGCATCGCCCAGAAACGTCGAAACGAGGATCCGGCAGACGCGCTGATCGCCGAGCGGGACCGTCTCAGCCGGGCGATAGAATCGATGCGGGAGCGCTTGAAAGAGATCGAGGAACGGATCGATGCGATTCGCTCCCTGTAGAGGTTCCGAGTCTTGTTTCGGTGCTCGAATACCTCTATCCTCGACCGTGACAATGAGCATGCACGTCCAGCACGAGATTCTCAGGGATCTTCACTTCGTCGAAATGGACGGGGAAGACTCCGGACACGATATAACCGTTTACACGCTCTCGACGTGTGCTTTTTGCAAGAAAGCGCTGAACTTTCTCCGACGAGAGAATGTGCAGTTCCGGTACATACACCTCGACAAGATACCGGTCGAGCGCAAACAGGAAGTCAAACGATTTCTGCGCGATCGGTTCGACGATATTCCGATCTTTCCCGTTATGGTTGTTGACGACAAGGAGTGCTTGTCCGGATTCGCCGAAGGCGCCTGGCGGAAGAAATTCCGGGATGGTGACGGACAGGCGCAGGGAGAATGAAGACTCGCTCGAGAGAGGAGACGGTTCGATTCGTTCAGCGCGTGGCGGAGCGCGGCGGGTACGTGCTTAACCCCGATAATGAGCACACCGGGCATCTCATCGACGGTCTCAACCTGAATGTCAATCGGTTCGGTTACTACGCGTGCCCGTGCCGTGACGCGACCGGCGACAAGAAGAGTGACCGCGACATCTGTTGTCCGTGCGTGTACAACGAGCCGGATCAGGAAGAGTACGGTCACTGTTTCTGTGCGCTCTTTCTCCGCCGCGATTTCGCCGAATCCGGCAGAACACCGCGACAGATCCCGGAACGCCGCCCGCCGGAGAAGTCGATGTAGGCTTTGAGAAGGACGGCTTCGAAGGGCCGCCCCCTATAGTCGCTCTCCGATCGCAGCAACGAGTTCTCGAGCGTAGTCCGGAAGATCGGGCGGTCGCCGGCTGCTTACGATATTGCCGTCACGTACTACCGGCTCATCCACCCACACCGCACCCGCGTTTTCGAGATCGTCACGAATACCCGGTGTACTGGTAACACTCCTCCCCGAGAGTATTCCGGCGCTTGCAAGCACCCACCCGGCATGACAGATCTGGCCGATAATGCGTTCCTCGTCGTTCATTTCTCGAACGAACGCGATAACCTCCGGAAAGCGTCTGATCCGGTCCGGCGCCCATCCTCCGGGTACGAGCAAGACATCAAACCGCTCGTCACCGAGCTCCGAATAATCGATGTCGCTGCGTGCCGGGACGCCGTACTTGCCGTGGTAGGTCTCCCCTGCCCGCTCTCCGGCGAGAAGCACGCGAGCCCCTTCTTCGCGCAATCGAAGTACCGGATACCACAGTTCGAGATCCTCGAAGTCGTTATGTACCAGATTCACCACCGAAACACCATCGAGTCTCATAGCGCATCTCCCTCCTCTCGAATCGCCTGTACGAAATCGTCGACGACCGCGTCGGTCGTGTCGTAGCTCGCCATCCAACGTACCGTAGGCCGATCGGGCTCCCAGACATAGAAGTAGTGACGTTCCTGCAGGGAAGCTATCATTTCGTGAGGGACTTCGGCGAACACCGCATTGGCCTGTACCGGATAGACGCCGGCTACCCGTTCGATCGACTCGATCCCGTCGGCCAATCGCGTGGCCATCCGGTTCGCGTTAGCCGCATTGCGGAGCCAAAGGTCGTCTTCGAGCATCGCGACGAATTGTGCGGCGAGGAAGCGCATCTTGCTCGCCAGCTGCATCTGCTGTTTTCGCTGGTACGCGAGGTCACGTGCTATCTCCGCGTCGAATACGATAACCGCCTCGGCCCCCATCGCACCGTTTTTCGTCAGCCCGAAACTCAGCACATCCACGCCGACATCGGCAGTCAACGTACGCGGCTCCATGTCGAGAGCAGCACATGCGTTCGCCAGACGCGCACCGTCCATGTGCACTCTCATACCGGCGGCATGGGCTGCTGCGGCGATTTCTCGAAGCTCGGCAACCTCGTACAGCGTGCCGAGCTCGGTCGGTTGAGTAACGGACACGACCCTCGGCTGATTATGGTGCTGAACGCCGATATTCGAGACGAACCGTTCGACCTGATCGGGTGAAAGCTTGCCGAGATGACCGTCTACCGTGGAGACCTTCGCCCCGAGGATCCGTTCGGGCGCCCCGCACTCGTCGGTCGCCACGTGCGAACAATCGGTGCACACGATCGATCCGTACGGTGGGGTAACCACCGACAAGCCGAGCACATTCGCCCCGGTACCGTTGAAGGTCAGAAACGGTGTCGCACCGGCACCGAACAACGATCGGAGCAGCGCGTGCGCGCGTTCGGTCCATTCGTCGGCCCCATAGCTGACCGCATGCCCCTGGTTGGCGCGAGCGATCGCTTCCAATACCCGCGGATGTATTCCGCTCGAGTTGTCACTGGCGAACATGTGTTTCATAAGCTCTGTGTCAGAGGTCCATCGCCGCGACGATACGATCACGTAACGCGGCCGCTCGTTCCGAATCGGGATCGGCAACGAGAGCGTGATCACAGTCACGGAGCGCGAGCTCATGGCTCCCGCGAGATTGGTGAATCCGCGCGCGGCTGAGCAGTGCGTCAACGTAGAACGGATCGAGCGTCAGACAGCGATTGAGATTCTCGACCGCGGCATCAATCGCTCCCTCGAGTTGCTCGACGAGGGCGAGGTAGTAGTACCCCCGAGGGTTGCGTGAGTCGAGTGCCGCGGCACTGGTGAAGTCGCCGCGGGCGCTCGCGTAGTCGCCACGCGCCACCTTGGCCATACCCCGGTGAATGAAGATGATGGACCGTACCGTCTCGCGAGACTCCTGTTCGAGAATCCGCGTATAGAGGGAGTCCGCTTCTTCGAAGCTGCGTCGGTTATGCGCGTTCAGAGCCCGCAGCAGCAGATTATCCACGGTATCGCCGCCGGGTATCATCGACATCGCGATCTCTTCCGGGACGTCGAGAGCCTTTGCCTCGTCGGCGTCGGGTGATGCTGACACCACAGCCTCGGATGCGGTACGGCTGTGCCCCTTGGACTCCGAATCGGTGCGGTGCTCGATCGCCTCGGCGAACGAATCGCGCCGCCGCTGCATCTGCAACTGGAGCTGGCGCTGGTAGTCTCTGATCTCCTGGAACACGATGTCGGCCAGCGACAGATTCGCGTTGAGCGCCGCGAGCTTGCGCCGTAACGGTTCGTCGAACGGAGTGAAGTCGGCTTTGTATACGAGCTCGTGCTCGACTTCCGCCCACGCATCCTGAAGAATGGTGCGCAACTGAATCTCACAGACAAGCCGTGAGTCGAGATCGAAGCTCTCCACGAGATGCTGCGGAATCGTCACCAGGTAATGTATCGACTCGTAGCCGAACTCGTGGAAGCTATACTGAGCTCCCTTCTGCTCGCGCTCGACGACCGTGTACTCACGGCTGATCATCTGCTCGCAGTGACGAATATCCTCGATAAACGGGCAAACCAGACGCATTCCGATAATGTCGGTCGGCAAGTGATGGCTCTTCGCCCCGCCGCCCGCCTGCTCACGCTCATGATGCGACTGCTCCGCCTGCCGGCGTCGGATGAGTTTGGAGTAGAGGCTTTCGAACGACTTGACCCGGTACTTGATCGTAGGCTGCAGATTGTAACGCGAGCATGTGTGCCAGATCTCGCGCTGCATCTGAAAAAGCGCCTTGCCGTACCGATCTATCTGTCGCTCGTACCAGCGCCTTACCTGCTCCCGGTTTTCGAGGGGCAAGTCAACGGTTATCATATCGACTCATTCCGGACACTATGGCTAAAGGCTATCAGCGAATGACCGAAGCCGCAACGTGGAGAGCGACACTATGAAGCGATCATTCACCATTCTCGACGGGTTCTTTCTGCTCGTCCTCATCGGTTTGACCGTGGCGTTTTTCTCGGTCATTCGGCCGTTTCTCATATCGATATTCCTGGCGGCAATCGCCGCCTCCGTCTGCTACCGGCCGTACCAGCGGATCACCGCACGTCTCGGCAACAGACGCCATCTGACCGCCGCTCTCGCCGTCGGCGCGTTGCTCGTCGCGGTCGCTGTTCCACTATCGCTCGCCGGACTCATGGTTTACACCGAAATCGTCGGCGGATACGAGTACATCACCGAAAACTGGCCCGATCTCAGTGAGCGGCTGCAGGAGATCGAGCTCTTCGCGTCAATCGAAGAGATACCATTGGTTTCGCAAGCGCTCGCCGAGCTCGACTTCGGTGCTGTTCAGCTCGACGAGGTTCTCAGAAACGCGCTCTCGGTGTCGGGCGAATTCCTCGTCGCGGCAACTCAGGAAAGCTTCGCGA
>PUOG01000008.1 GCA_003552745.1 Spirochaetaceae bacterium | reverse complement strand
CGATTGCTGTCGCCGAATGTGTAGAGTTGCTCAACGTAGCCGAGCGAGAGTCGAGTCTGCCGCTCCACCCATTCGCGAAGACCAGCCTCGAGCGTGCGGTGCTCCGGTTCGAACGGTCCCCACGGCAGGTGCGGTCTGCCGCCGGCCGCCGGTTCGATCTCGAGCACGCACGGACTCTGCCCGCGCACCGAGACGATCACCGCGGTCAGGTCGACTGTTACGCTGCTCGAGACGACATCCATCACCGGTTCGATCATTGCACGCCCACAGTCACATGCCAAGACTCCGGAAGCCGTGCCGGCAGGTGCATTGACAACGCATGCACGGGTCGGCACACCATAGAGTGAAACATGATTGATATGCATACCCACCACGAGCGGTGCGGACACGCGAAAGGCTCGATCGTCGACTATCTCGATGCCGGCACGAAGAAGGGACTTCGGGTGATGGGGATAAGCGACCACGCGCCGCTTTTCGCCGAGCCGGAAGACCATCCGCAGCCCGGTATCCAGATGGCCCGCTCACATTTCGACGGCTACCTCGACGAGGCGCAGGAGCACAAGGAGCGCTTCGGCGGTCGGCTCGACGTGCGCATCGGCGTGGAGGCCGATTTCATTCCCGGTACCGAGGAGCTCTACGAACGGGCGCTCTCGGACAGTCGCATCGACTACATAATCGGGTCGGTCCACGCATTCGGCGACTACCACGTATTCCGGCCACGCACGTGGAGGGGCGTTGCCGGCGCCGAAACGCTGTACAAGCACTACTACTCGGCAATACGGGCCGCGGCGCGGTCGGGGCTGTTCGATGTGCTCGGTCACATCGATGCGCTGAAGGCGCTCGGGCCCGAGGTCGACGGCGCGCTCGATTCGATCGTCGACGAGACGCTCGAGGTGATCGCCGATGCCGGGGTGGCCGTCGAAGTGAATACCTCCGGCATCCGCAAGTGCGGCGAACCGTTCCCCTCGCCGGCCATCGTCCGCCGGCTGCACGCCGCCGGCGTGTCGCTGACCTACGGCTCCGACTGTCACAGACCCGACGAGGTCGCCTACGGCTGGCCGGAAGTCCGGTCGATGCTCCGCGATATCGGAGTCGACAGCCTCGTTACCTTCGAGAAGCGACGGCCGAAGCGCATACCGCTGGAGTAACCGGCGCCGACTACCGGCGGAGCTCCACGACCGCATAGACCGGAAAGTGATCCGCCGGATAGCGGCCGTCGACGTGCGTGCGGATGATTCCCGCCTCGCGTACCGGAGTGTCGGCCGGCGCGAAGACGAAGTCGATCTTCGTTGTCAGCGGCTCACCGGTGAAATCGTGGAACGTTCCGATTTCCTCCAGATCTTCGTCCGGATAGAGCACGCGATAGGTGTCCACAAGCGGCCGCGGGTCGAGCGCGGATCCGCCGTCGCGGTCATCCGGGCCGGAATCTCCCCCGGCTTCCGGCGGCTCATCGAGCAGCAACCTCACCGCCGGATTCAACTCGTTCGCGTTGAAGTCGCCGAGTACGAATACCGGACCGGGTGACGGTCGATCGAGAAACGCTTCCAGCAGCAGCGCGGTGCTCTCCTCGCGCGCCTGCTGCGAGGCGAAGTCGAGGTGGACGCTGTAGACGTACAGCGTTTCGCCGGAGTCGCGATCGTCGAGCTTCACCCACGTAGCGATGCGCGGCAGCGCGGCGCCCCACCCGATGCTCCCCGGCTCGGCCGGATTCTCGGAGAACCAGAAGGTGTCGTGGTAGCGCAGGCGAAATCGCGAGGCGCGATACATGATCGCGTTGAACTTGCCGTCGGCGGACTCGGCGGCAAATGTCGCCCCGTCACCGGCCGACCGGCCCACGATTCCGTATTCGTCTCCGAAGGCGTCGAGCAGGTCGTGTATCTGCTCGAGCTCCGGCTCCTGGAAGCCGAC
Organism: Spirochaetaceae bacterium; assembly: GCA_003552745.1. GTDB lineage: Bacteria > Spirochaetota > Spirochaetia > DSM-27196 > SKKC01 > SLAN01. The sequence continues at coordinate 2,765 of PUOG01000008.1, read as the reverse complement.
GATGTCCGGATCGAGGTCACGGATGATGTCGAAGGCCATCTCGCGCCGATACTCCCACCCGTCCCGGCCGTCCGGCGCGCTCGCCAGCCGGATGTTGAACGACAGGAGGGTAAGCGGCACCGCATCGCTTGCGGCGAGCCGCCCGATCGAAGGGGCAACGAGCGCTGTCAGCCCGGCAGCGAGCAGAACGAGCGGTCTAGCGACCGGTCGCATACGCCGGCGCCGGTGCATCATCAACCATCAACTTCATCCAGATCGTCGAAGAGCGGTTCGAGACGCTCGTACGCTTTCTCGAACAGCGCGTGCATGCGACCGTAACGCTCGGCGTGCCGGGGGTCCGGCTCGATCGTGCGGAGAATCGGATTGAACCCCGACACACCCGAAAGCGAATCGAGCGCTCCGACGGCGACTCCCGCACACATCGCGGCGCCGAGGGAGGTGGCATCCTCGACGTGCCGCGGCACGAGGATTCGCCGGTTCCACGCGGAGGCGAGTATCGAAAGCCACCGCTCGTTCGCAGCCCCGCCTCCTATCGCGACGATCTCCTCGGCGGAGGCGGTCTCGCCGAACGCCTCGAGGATGGTGCGGAGATTGTACGCCACCCCTTCGAGCACCGACCGGACGACGGCGCCGCTGCCGGTATGGGCGGTCAGCCCGACGAACGCCCCGCGCGCCTTCGGATTCCAGCGAGGGCTCCGCTCGCCCATGAGATACGGAAGGAAGAGAAGGCCGCCGGAGCCGGCGTCGACGCCGTCTACGAGCTCGCCGAGGAGCTTGTCGAGATCGGCGGACGCGGCGGCGCCTGCGCCGGATCCGGCGCCTCCGCTGCCGCCGTTCGCGCCGCCCGAACCCGCACCCCCGCCGCCGCGGTTCGCGCCGCCGGAACCCGTACCCCCGGCACCGCCGCTCCCGCCCCCGGAACCGGCTCCACTCGCCGCCGCGCGATCGAGCACCTGCGCGAACAGATCGCGCACCCATCCGTAGGAGAAGCCGGCGCTCTGCATGGTGCCGCACGGCGAGTAGAGCGTTCCGTCGTTCGCGATCCAGTTGAAGGTGCGCATCGTCGGATCGAACACCGGCTCGCTCGAGACGGTCGCGATCCACGAGGAGGTGCCGATAACCACGTACGTCGCCCCCGGCGCGGTAACCGTCGCGCCGGTGGCCGCGCAGGCGCCGTCGCCCCCGCCGGCGATAACCGGTGTGCCGACGGCGAGCCCTGTCGCCTCGGCCGCCTCGGCGGTAACGGTCCCGACCTGCTCCACCGACGGCACCGCCTCCGGCATGAGCGATACGTCGATCTCAAGCGCATCGGCGATTTCCTGCGACCAGCGGCGGCCGCGGATATCGAAGAGATTGGTCCCGCAGGCGTCGGAGTAATCGGTGACGAAGCGTCCGGTCAGCCGGTAGATGATGAAGTCCTTCACCTGCAGCGAAAGGTGCATGCGCCGGTACACATCCGGCTCATGTTCCTTCAACCACGCGATCTTCGCCGCCGAGTAGGAAGAGCTCACCCGGTGTCCGGTAATCTCGTAGACCCGTTCGTTTCCCAGCCGTTCGTCGAGTCGGTCGGCCTGTTCGCCGGCGCGCGTATCCGCCCAGATGATACAGGGACGAAGCGGATTGCCGCCGGCATCCACCGGCAGACAGCCCATCATCTGCGCGCTGAAGCTCACCGCGGAGACATCGCCGGCTTTCACCCCAGACGACTCGAGAAGCTGCTTCGTCGCCGAACAGACCGCCTCCCACCACGACTCCGCCTCCTGCTCGACGAAGTGCGGCCGCGGGTAGTCGGTCTCGTATCCCACGGTCACCGAGCCGACGAGGTTTCCGTCGGTCGAATAGAGCACCGCCTTGTTTCCGGTCGTTCCCAGGTCGTGCGCAAGTAGATATGCCATGGTTCTCCCCCGAATCCAGGTTCCAGCCTACGCCCTCTCGGCGCTGCGGACAAGTGCCGCGATATCGAGCTTCGGCGTTCCTTCGTGATCGCACAGGCCGAAGCAGGTATGGATCGGGCTCTTTTCGATGTTCCAGATCTTGGTGTGGTAGTGGTTGTCGCGCCACTCGTAGAAGTAGACCGCCTCGAGCAATCCGTCGTAGTCCCGACTTACCGCCGCGAGCAGCTCGACGTACTCCTGCATCCGTTCGGCGAACGCATCGTTGTCGCTTACCGGCCATACGCGCTCCTTCCCGTCGATTATACCGTCGATGCGGTAGCCGACGCCGGAGGGAAAGCCCATCTCACTGAGCATGACCGGCTTGCCGCGGCCTGCGAGCACATCCATCGTCGAGCGCAGATGTGCCTCGTACTTCGACATCTCACGCCGCCACGCTTTGCGTTCACGCAGGAACGAAGCGCTGACATCGAATGCGCTGAAGTCGCGCCAGTGTGCTTCTGTCATCGGATAGAGGTTGATGGATACGGCGTCGAGCCGGTCGATGAGCGGCCACAGGTGATCCATGAACCGGCCGGCCGAATCGAACACGATGCCCTCCATCGCGTAGGTCAGCCGGGGGCCGCGCCGGCCGGCCGTGCCGGCGCCGGACTTACCAGCACCTGATTCGCCCGCGCCGGAGACACCCCCAGGCAGGCTCTCGAGCCACTCATGGTACTCGTCGAGCACCCGTGCGAGCGCAAACGACAACCGCGCGCTGAAGCGCTTCGACTCCCACGCGTCTCCTCCCTCACGCAACTCGTTGCCGACGCAGATCGCCTCGATCGGACAATCGAGGTTGACCGTACGCTCGAGCTCGTCGAGTCTGACTTG
>PUOG01000220.1 GCA_003552745.1 Spirochaetaceae bacterium | reverse complement strand
AGACGGTGATCCGCGCCTCCTCGAGAATCTTCTGGAACGTTCCGGCATCGTGGTCGGCGTGAGAGTGCGTAAGAACGATGCTGTCGATGAACTTCGGGCTCACGTTCGACCGCTCGAGCCATTCAGTGGCATTTACCGGGGGGTCGACCATGATCCCGGCGTGATTCAACCAGATAACGAATCCGGAGGTGTTGTCGTTCGGGTCGAAGCCGTGACTCGGACCGAGGCAGGTGACACCGAAACGCGGCGGTACGAACGGCTCACTCAATCGCTCACCGATCGCATACCGGTTCTTGTAGTCGACGGTGTCCGGGACTCGGACCCGTTCGCGCCCGTCCCATTCAACCAAAAACTCGCGTCCTACGTGACGAATGGTCACCCCGTCGATCTCGGCGACTCCCTGCTTGAACGGGATGACTTCGAAGAGATCGTCGAGCTGCATCGAGCCGCGGAAGAACGCGAGCTCACCGGTAATGTCGGGAACGTAAAAGTCGTCTCCCTCGTAGAAGGCGTCCTGTGTCAAATCGAGGTCTTCGGGTCCGAAGACGCTCTCGCGCAGAGCAATGCGAATTCGCTCGGCCTGCTCATCGGTACAGACGACTCGCACCTTCTGCTTTCGCAGGAAGAAGTTGAAGTAGATGGGAAACTCCATGTCCCCGACATTTATGCCTTTCCGCCAGTTGAACAGTTCTCGCGGCAGGACAAAAATCTGTGGAACGGAGTTCTCGGTGGTAATCGTATCCTTGATCGTCTCCGGCGGCGCACCAAACTGGATGTCGCCGAGCGGTGTTGCTACTACTGTCCCCCCTCGAGGCAGCTCCCGGCACTCGGCGGCCGTCTGCGGATCTCGACCCATCTGCACACTCCCCGATAACGTTTAGTCTCAGAGTGTACTGTGCCGAATCGTAGTTCGCAAATCGGTCACGATAACTCCCGGTAGATCCGATACAGCGCCTGTGTCCCCTGTCGGGCACCGCGGTGCTCAGCAAGTCGCTCGTACATTTGAAGTGCGAGCGAAAGCCCGGGCGTCTCCAGACCCGCTTTCTTCGCGCTCTCCGCTGCGATGCGCATGTCCTTTATGAAGTGCTCGACGTAGAAGCCGGGGGCGAAATCTCCGCGGATCATGCGCGGGGCGAGGTTGCTGAGGCTCCAGCTTCCTGCCGCGCCATGCTCGATACTCGTGAGCACACTCTCGGGGTCGAGGCCCGACTGCTCCGCGTACGCCATCGCTTCGCACACCCCGAGCATCCCGGAGGCGATCGCAATCTGATTACACATCTTCGTCGACTGTCCCGATCCGGCCGGTCCCTGCAACACGACATTCCCGCCGACGAGCTCGAGCAGCGGCCGGGCGCGCTCGAACGCTTCGGTCTCGCCGCCGCACATGATACTGAGAGTGGCATTCCGTGCTCCGACATCGCCACCGGAAACCGGGCAATCGAGTGCGTGAAGTCCACGCTTTCCTGCGTCCGCGGCTATCTTGCGGGCGAGGGCCGGATCGGAAGTGGTCAGGTCGATGAGAACCGTATCGGGACCGGCAGCGTCGAGCACCCCGGCATCCCCGTAGTAGATCGCCTCCACGTCGGACGGATAGCCGACCATCGAAAAGACGAATTGCGCCCCATCGGCCGCCTGCGCGGGCGTGGCGGCCCACTCGGCTCCGCGATCCAGCAGATCGTTTGCCCGCTCTCTCGTCCGCGTATAAACCGACAGGGAAAAGCCGGCGTCAAGAAGGTGACCTGCGATCGGCCCACCCATAACTCCGGTTCCAATGAATCCAACTCGAGTACCATCGCCTGTTTTTCCCATAGTAATCGACAGAATAGCAGAGCAGACGATCCGCAGCAAACACGGACGAATAATTTGTCCGTGCACGTTCGGCCGCCGGTCCCGAATTCGCGCACCTTTGCACGCGAAATCCAGTTTTTCCATTGCGTAATTCCAAGTTCCGGGCTTAGCATTACTCAATTGCACAGGATCTTCCGTGGTCGCGCGAAATATGTGTGACTGCTTGGGCCTGCCGATCCGGCACGTACCGCGGTTGTCATAATGGCTCCAGAGAGCATGAGGAGGCTGTATGGTATCCGGAGCGGTAGCAATAATACTGCTTATCGTCGCCGTCGCACTGATTATCTTTGCAACGGCAAAACTCAGGATGAACGCGTTCGTGGTTCTCATCACGATCGCGTTTCTCTACGGGATCGCCATCGGTATGCCGCTGGTCGACGTCGTCGATGTTGTCACCGGCGGTTTCGGAAGCACGATGGCGGCAATCGGTATCGTGATCATCTCCGGTACGATCATCGGGGTAATCCTCGAGAGAACCGGAGCCGCACTGTCGATTACGCAAGCGGTTCTGAAGCTCGTAGGCCAGGATCGGGCTCCGATGGCAATGAGTGTCGCGGGTTTCGTGGTTTCGGTTCCCGTCTTCTGCGACTCCGGCTATGTCGTTCTCTCGCCGCTGAACAAGGCGCTGTCGGTGCAGGCGAAGAAGTCTATGCCGATGATGGCGGTTGCCCTCGGTACCGGTCTTCACGCAACGCATGCCCTCGTTCCGCCGACGCCGGGACCGATCGCCGCGGCGGCGGAGTTGAATGCGGACCTCGGTGCGGTCATCGGGCTCGGCCTGATAGCGGGTATCGCGAGTATGCTCGCCGGCTATCTGTACGCCGTGAAACTGGTCCGCAAGTATGAGATCGGCATGGAGCTCGAAGCGTCGTACGACGATTTGATTCAGAGATACGGCAAGCTTCCGGGCACCTTTCACTCGCTGCTGCCGTTATTGGTTCCGATCGTTCTCATCCTGCTGAACTCCATCGCACAGCTACCGGCCGAGCCGTTCGGCGACGGGGCCGCATACTCTTTCTTCAGCTTCATCGGTGCTCCGGCCACCGCGCTCATAATCGGCGTCTTCGTGGCGCTCACCCTCGTAAGGAAGATCGCACAAGCGGAAGCGCGCGATGAGTGGATCGGACAGGGCGTGCGAAACGCGGGTCTCATTATTGCGATTACCGCCTCGGGTGGCGCATTCGGTGCAATACTGCGCGAGTCTCCAATGGTTCCCTTCATCGAAGAGACGATGGAAGGGCTCCCGCTCGGGTTGTTGCTGCCGTTCCTCATTTCGGTCGTGATCAAGAGCTCGCAGGGTAGCGGTACCGTCGCAATCATAACCACTGCGGCGATTATGGCTCCGCTGCTCGAGCCGTTCGGACTGAACCCGGTTCTGACCGTACTCGCAATCGGTTCGGGCTCGATGATCGTCTCGCACGCGAACGACTCCTACTTCTGGGTCGTCGCACAGTTCTCCGGAATGCCGACGAACATGGCGTATAAGGTCTGGACACCGGCGACAGGTTTTCAGGGAATCGCCGCGTTCATCGTGGTGCTGATTCTCTCGCTCTTCTTCTGATTAGGAGACCGGAGAGCACATGCGTAATCCGATCGAGTGGTGGAGAACCCGACAGGCGCTGAACTTCTTCGTTACGGGGAATTACGCTCGATCGAGGCGCATGTGGGAGAAGCTGCAGAAGAAACGGCCGGATGCCCAGGGCATCCGGCACAATATTGCGCTCACGTACATCGGCGAGGAGGATTACGAGGCGGCCGAGCCACTGCTCCTCGCCGAGATCGAAGACTACGGCGACTACTATCCACGCGTGAAAGCGCTCGCCGACGTGTACTACGCGTGGGGTAAACGCGAAGAAGCACATCGGCGTTATCGCGAAGCGCAAGGGTCCGAAGACGCAGCGGAGGAGGAGTCGCAGATCGTTCGGCGACGAATCGAGATGACATCGAGCGACGAAGAGTACGAGGCGGTGCTCGATTCGCTTGCCGCATCGCGAAAGGGCAACGAGCTGCTTGCAGCCGAGAAGTGGGAATCCGCGCTCGGCGCGTTCACCGAGGCGGTGCGCCTCGATCCGACCAACATCCAGGCTCTCAACAATATCGGAACGATCGAGCTGAACTACAAGCGCGACCCGAAACGCGCGGCTGCCACCTTTCGCCGCGCGCTCTCCTGGTCACCTCTGCCGTGGCTGAAGCGCAATCTCGAGCAAGCCGAGCGAGCGCAGGCGCAGCAAAAGGCGGAGGTGCGCTGAACCGCGGCTCCGCCGGCCGGCGGCGATCCCTACACTTTCACCGTCGCGGAGACGAACGAGGGCGCATATCTCGCCGCCGAAAGAATCGCCTCCTTCATCCCTTCCGCGTCGGCCCTGGCGGTTCCCGCCACATCGAACGCGGTACCGTGATCGACCGACGTGCGCAATATCGGCAGTCCGAGCGTTACCGAAACGGTCCGGTAGAAGTCGTATGTCTTCGAAGCAATATGGCCCTGGTCGTGGTAGAGCGAAAGTACCGCACCGAATCGTCCCTGAAGCGCCATGTGAAAGATCGAATCGGCGCCGATCGGACCGGTGACGTCGAGCCCTTCCCCGCGCGCCTTCTCGATCGCAGGAGCGATCTCACGCAGCTCCTCATCGCCGAACATGCCGTTCTCGCCGCAATGCGGATTCAACCCGGCCACCGCGATATCCGACCGCTCGAGTCCGAGCTGACTCACGGCGGCGCTGCAACGCCGCAGATAGTCGAGTACGCGCTGCTCGGTCACCATATCGATCGCCTTTCGCAGTGAGACGTGCCGGCTGAGGAAGAAGATGCGCATTCCGTCGACCTCGAACAGCGTCAACGGATCGTGCGAGT
>PUOG01000117.1 GCA_003552745.1 Spirochaetaceae bacterium | reverse complement strand
TTTCTCATAAACCAGCTTCTGCTGCTTGCGGAGGATATTCTCGAGAAGCAGGTGCCCGTGATAGACGTGCTCGAATTGCTGTGGTATTCGCTACCGAGTATCGTCGCGCTTGCGGTGCCGTTCGGCAGCCTCGTCGGCTGTCTGATGGCGATCGGCAGACTGAACAGCGACAACGAAATCATCGCGATGCGGGCGAGCGGGGTGAGTATCACCCGGTTGTTCACACCGGTACTCATTATCGGGGTTCTCTTTTCATTCGCGACCTTCCTCACGAACGACTACCTGTTACCTGTAGGAAATCTGAACCTCGTCCGTCGTTATCGCGAGCTCGTGCTCTCCAATCCTGATCTCGAGTTCGAGGCGTATGCGGCCCGTGAGTTTCAGGATCTGGTACTGGTAAGTGGAGAGGTAGAAGAAGGCGTCATTCGGGACCTATTGATCGTCGAGACCGGACGACGCTCTCGGGAGCGCATAATAAGCGCGCGTCGGGCGTTTCTCGAGGAGGATGCAGAACGCAGTGGTGTGATTTCCCTGCGACTCGCTGATGTATCGTTGCACGACCCGGTCGGCGGCAATGCCGAAGATTTCGACTACGCGACAACCCGCGAGATGACGTACAACATTCTTCTCCGCGACATTTCGATTACGCTGCAGAATCCGACGGCTCGAGAGATGAGTTCGGTCGATGTGTGGGCGATGGTGCAGCAACAGCGTCGAGATCTGGCGGAACGGTTCGCCGCAAGGGATGCGCGAGTGGCGTCGATCGAACGACGGATCGTCGATCGTTATCGCGAGCTCGAACGGGAGGTCATCGACGGTCGGACCACATCCGACGGTGCGCTCGGTTCGTTGTCTACCCTCGTCGACGATCTTCGTGAAGAGCGCGAACGGACGATAACAAGCCGCAGCCTCCAGCTGAATTTGATCGAGTTTCACAAGAAGTTTTCGATCCCCGCCTCGACGATCGCATTTGTCATATTCGCGTTTCCCGTCGGGCTCACGGCACGTAAGAGTGGACGTGCGATCGGATTCGGCATTGGGCTGTTCGTTTCGTTTCTTTACTGGGCGTCGATCTTCGGTGGGCAGACACTGGGCGTCCAACACCCGGAGATCCCGGCCTGGTTGACGATGTGGGCTCCAAACATCGTTATTACGATCTTCGGGGTCTGGTTTCTCATCGAGAGGGCACGGAGATGAAGTTCCGTCTCGACCGAATGCTCCTTCGCGAGTTCATCCCCATTTTCATCTACTCTTTCCTCTTCTGTGTTCTCTTGTTGCAGCTGGTGGAGCTGTTCGAACATGTAGTGAGCTATGTAGACCGAAACGTTCCTGCGCGTGCGATCCTTCGCCAGCAGCTGCTCTTCCTTCCTCAGTCCACCGTGTACGCAATGCCCCTTTCGTTGCTTTTCTCAATAAGCTTCACGATGGGAAGCCTGTACTCGAACAACGAGCTTATCGCCGTATTTGGTGCGGGCCGAAGACTTGGTCGATTCCTCATACCGATACTGTTGATCGGGATGATGTCGGGGGGCTTTCTGTTCTGGTTCGAGGACACCGTCGTAATTGAGACACGAAGGGTCAAGGAGGCCGAGCAACGCAGCCTCCTGGGAAGCGGATTCGTCGGACGGACGAACACAACAGTCTCGAGTGACGGCGGTCGACTCGTTTTCTTCACCGAGTACTACGCGCGAGCGAGCGATACAATGGACCGTGTGACCGTCGTCGAGCGCGGTGAAGAAGGAGCGTTGGAACGCCGCGTCACCGCGAGACGCGGCGTCTGGAACGGTGCTTCGTGGGATCTCGAGGACGCGATCATCTTCGAATGGACGGGGAATGGTGAGGTTGAAAGCAGACGTCTGTCGTTCTATGAGAACCCCGACTACTCGGTTGAGCCGGAGGTATTTCGCCGGGGAAGCCAGAACGTGGAAGATATGCGGCGGGAGGAAGCCCGTGAGTTCGTGCGTCGCCGTGTTGACGCCGGTTTGCCGTACCGCCAGGCCCGCACCGAGTACTTGAACCGTTACGCCTTTGCGATGACGCCGCTGATAGTCAGTCTCATCGCGGGTGCCGTCGGGAGCCGGCTCAAAAAGAGCATTCTCCTTCTCAGCATACTGATTGCCATGTCACTCGCGGTCTTCTACTATGGATTTCAATTCGTCAGTAACATGCTTGCACGTTTCGGTTATATCGAGCCTGAACTCGGCGCTTTTCTCCCGGTCGGACTGTTTCTGATGTGCGCTCTTGCGTTACTTCAACGCGCCCGAAGCTGAGACTGTCGAGAATTCACAGTGGCGGAGTTGACGATTTGACGTTTACCATAACTCATTCCGACGGCACCACTAAGGCGAGGGCCGGAACGATGACACTCCCGCATGGAGAAGTTCAAACTCCTGCATTCATGCCGGTCGGTACCGCGGGAGCGGTGAAAGGCGCATTTCACTCGGATGTCTACGACCTCGGCTACCGATTGCTGCTCGCGAACACGTATCATCTTTACTTGCGACCGGGGTCCGATGTAATCGGCGAGGCCGGGGGGTTGCATCGATTCACCGGGTGGAACGGCAACTTGCTTACCGATTCAGGCGGATATCAGGTCTTTTCGCTTTCAGATTTTCGGAAGCTTCGGGAAGATGGAGTCGAGTTCCGCAGTCATATCGATGGGTCATACCATAAGCTGACCCCGGAATCGGTGGTTGAGATTCAGAAGGTGTTCGGCAGTGATATCCAAATGGTGCTGGATGTCTGCACCGGATACGAGGCTTCGCGCTCGGAAGCCGAACAGGCGGTCGAACTGACCACGAAATGGGCCGGACGTGCTCGGCGAGCGTGGCAGGAGTGCGGGGCCGACTATGCCGGGGTGGCATTTGGTATCGTGCAGGGGCACTTTCATTCGGACCTGCGACGCAGGAGCGCCTCGGAAATCGTTGAGCTGGATTTTCCCGGATACGCTATTGGCGGGCTTTCCGTTGGCGAACCGTTCGAACAGTTCCGGCAAACGATGGGCGAGACGGCACAACTTTTGCCGTGGGATCGACCCAGATACGTCATGGGTATAGGAACCCCCGAATACGTACTCGAAGCGATCGGTGCGGGAATCGACATGTTCGACTGCGTCTTTCCCACGCGAATCGCGCGGAACGGAACGGTGTTCACCCGTGACGGACGAATCGCATTGAAAAACGAGCGATATCGAGATGACTTCGGACCGCTTGACCCGGAGTGGAGCGCCGACTCGGTCAAGGCGTACTCACGTGCATACGTCAGGCATATGTTGATGAGCCGTGAGATGATCGGTCCGATGATCGGTACGCTGCACAATCTCGGCTTCCTCGCACGGTTGGTCTCCGACGCGCGCGCTGCGGTTGCACGCGGTGATTTCGATGAGTTCAGAGCGGACTTCCTGCGACGATACACGGGTTGTGCCGATGAATGAAGGGACGCGTTCCATGGAACGGAGTGCACGCGACGCCGCGGTCGTCATGGCGGCCACCCTGGCTTCGCGTTTGCTCGGTTTCGTGAAAATGGCGGTGATTGGCGCTGTATTCGGAGCCGGTGCACGCGCGGATGTTCTGCATCTCGTCTTCGTTATTCCGAACAATCTGCGAAAACTGCTCGCCGAGGGTGCGCTCTCATCGGCGTTCATTCCGGTCCTCTCGGAACGAATCGTGCGCGACAGGGAGAAAGACGGGGCGCGCAGGCTGATCCGCACAATAATCACGTTGCAGGGTATAATCCTCGTTCCTTTGGTCGTTGCATCCATCATATGGAGCGGTCCGATCATCTCGGTCATACTCGATTTTCCGGACGCCCCTCGCGCCGAGCTCGCCGCCTCGCTGTTTCGATATATCATCCCGTATCTCGTCTTCATTAGCGTAGCAGCGGTACTCGTCGGTACGTTGAACAGTCACGAACGATTCCTGATTCCGGCGCTCGCTCCTCTTGCGTTCAGTGTATGTGTTATCGGAGCACTCGTCTTACTCAGCGGCCGTCTCGATGTGTACGCGATGGCGGCGGGCGTTCTCGCCGGTGGTGCGCTGCAACTCTTCATTCTCGTTCCCCAGTTTCGCCGACTGGGGTATCGATTCACACCGTCGTTTCGGTTTCGCGATCCCGATATGGTTCGGGTCGTGAGGCAATGGTTGCCCGTCGTGGCCACAGCGAGCATCTACACGGTGAACCAGCAGATTGCCGTCAGGTTCGCCAGCGGTCTTGAGCCCGGCAGCGGCTCCGCTATGCAGAACGCGCTGGTGTTCTGGCAGTTGCCGTTCGGTCTGTTTTCCGCATCGGTTACAACCGTTCTCTTTCCCCGGATGAGCCGCGAGATAGCCGAATGGAATACCGCCGGTGTGCGAAACACGCTCGAAACCGGATTCCTCTATCTGATTGCGCTGCTGGTACCTGCCGCGGTCTTCCTGGGACTCTACGGCGAACAGACTATCTCGGTTGCGTTGAAGAGCGGAGCCTTCACGAGTGCGGATGCCGAGCTTGCAGGGGCGGTGCTCGCCGGTTACTGCCTCGGTTTGCTCAGCGTCGGAGCGTTCAACTTCTTTCAGCGCTTCTTCTACGCCCGGGGTGAGTACCGTGTTCCGCTCTACACCGCATTCGGCGTTCTCGTACTCGATGTGGCACTCAGCATCTGGTTGATCGGTACGCCGCTTCGAGTCATCGGGCTCGCGATCGCCCACTCGGTTGCGTTTACAG
>PUOG01000082.1 GCA_003552745.1 Spirochaetaceae bacterium | reverse complement strand
GCGATATGCTCAAAGAAAAAGATACGATGTAGGCGCTTCGAAGCGCCGCCGGATGTCGAATGTTCTCAGAGAGGGTCGATCCCGAGCGGTTTGAAACGCTCATAGAGCTGAACACGCTGATTAACAGCGACTATTCGGATCCCAATTCGCTTCTTACGAGGATCGTGGAATCAGCGACACGATTGACCGACGGCGAGGCATCCTCGCTGTTGCTCGTGAATCCGGACAATCAGAGGCTCTATTTCGAGGTGGCGATCGGGTCGAAGGCTGCCGATGTGGCCAGTTTCTCGCTGGACAAAGGAGAGGGCATCGCCGGCTGGGTGTTCGAGAATAACCGATCGCTGACCGTAAACGATGTTCAGGAAGATCCTCGCTTTTTCGCCGATATAAGCCGTGCGGTTGGATTCGAGACGCGCTCGATACTCGCGGTCCCGATGCGGGTTAAGGAGCAGGTCGTCGGTGTCATCGAGATCCTGAACAAGCGAGGCGGCAAACCGTTTACCGAAGTAGATCTGTGGTGGCTCGAGATTTTTGCGAATCAGGCCGCGCTCGCGCTTCAGAACGCACGCTCGTTCCAGCGAGTACGTGATCAGTTGGATGTACTCAGCGATCAGATTACGACGGAGAAGGGCTACCATACTCTTATTTCGAGGAGCCCGACGCTCAAGGACCGATTGACGCTGGTGAGCCGTGTAGCACCTACCGATTCGTCGGTGTTGATTCTCGGGGAAAGCGGTGTAGGGAAAGAACTCTTCGCCGAGCAGCTACACCTGCAGTCGCACCGGAACTCCGGACCATTCGTTCGGGTAAACTGCGCCGCGCTGCCGGAAACGCTTCTTGAGAGCGAGCTGTTCGGACATGTGAAAGGCGCATTCACCGATGCAGCTTCCGATCGAATCGGACGTTTCGAACTCGCCGACGGAGGAACGATATTCCTTGACGAAATCGGCGATGTTCCCCTTGCGATACAGGCTAAGCTGCTGCGGGTACTCCAGGAACGCAGCTTCGAGAAACTCGGCTCGAGCGAAACCCGATCAGTCGACGTGCGAATCGTTGCCGCGACCAATCGCGATATTGAACGGGCGGTCGATGAAGGCAGCTTTCGTCGGGATCTTTACTACCGGCTGAACGTCCTGCCGTTGTATATCCCGCCGCTGCGAGAGCGACCGGAAGATATTACCGAGCTCGCGGAGTTCTTCTTGAAACGCTTTAATGCGGAGACGAAGAAGCAGATTCGTGGTTTCAGCGAGGAGGCGGTGGAGACTCTCTTGTCGTATTCGTGGCCCGGAAACGTGAGGGAGCTGGAGAATGCGGTGGAGCGAGCCGTCGTGATCTGTCAGGACGAGTATATCGGCCCGTCGGATCTCGTGCTGCACACCGGCGAACGTGGAAGTGACGAAACATATCAAGGCAAGAGCCTGAAGGACTCCATTACACAGTTTAAGCGCCAGTTTATCCGAAGTACGCTCGAGCGGCATCGTTGGAATCAGACGAACGCCGCGAAGGAGCTTGGAATACAGCGGACCTATCTGTCGCGATTGGTGAAAGAACTGGGCATCAAGAGGTAGAGGTAAGGACGAATGAAGCAGAAAACCGAACTGACGAAACGAGAGAAGTTCGTAGAGTGGCTGACGGCGTTCATGTCGCGTAATCGACGTTGGTTGCTCCTTGGGGCGATAACCGCCGCTGTGGCGATTGTTGTCGTCGTGGTGGTCGTCGAGGTGCGAGATCGGCGACTCGAGGAGTCTCTCAGGCTCGTCGAACGAGCGGCGGACCGGTATGACGAGTGGATTGCCGCGGAGGGCGACGACCGTGAATCGATCGAAGCGGAGATTATGGGCACGCTCGACGAGGTGATCGCGGACTACTCCCGCCTGTATTCCGCTCAGCGCGCCCTTTTCATCCGCGGCAGAATGCATCTCGAAGAGGAGCGATGGGAGGAGGCTGCCGCCGACTTCCGTGCACTTTCGGAACGGTTTCCCGATTCGCATCTCGCGTTGATTGCCTTGTCAAACGAGGCTGTGGCGTGGGAGCAGGGCGGCAACCTCGAGCGGGCGTTCGAAACGTATATCGATCTCGCCGAGGAGCGCGAGGCACGCAATCCGTTACGGGCACGAGCGCTGTTCTCGGCAGGGCGGCTTCAGGAGCAGCTCGGCGATGACGACGCGGCTCGTGATCACTACGATACCCTCGTTTCCGAGTATTCCGATAGCGAATGGACGAAGCTCGCACGCAACCGTATACTCGTGCTCGAGACCGGTGTTGGAAGGAACTGACCGGTCTGGAGGATTATCGATGCCGAGTAGAAACATCCGGTTTCTGGAGCCGCGTTATTTCGGTTTCGTGATCGGGCTGCTCGTTGCACTTCTGGTCTTCCTTTTCGGACATTACACGAATATCCCGGATCGCCTTGAACTCGGTATCACCGACTTCTACTTCCAGATGAGGATTCTCAGCGAAGGCGTTGAGATTCAGGAAGGAGTCACTCTCGCTGAGACAGATCCGTATGTGTCCGATGATATCCTGATCGTCGGTATCGACTTCAACGCACTATCTCGATTCGGGCGGTGGCCTTTTCCTCGCAGTCGGCACGCCGACCTCATTAATTCTTTCTCCCGAATCGCCGATCAGAGCGAGCGGGAGAGTATGGTGTTGCTCGATCTGTTCTTCGTTGAGCCCTCCGATCGCGCTTATGATGATGCTCTTCTCGTAGACAGTATCGCCGAGAATGAACGCGTCATGGTGGAAACGGTACTCACCCGCGACGAACCGCCCGCCAACTACGAGGAGCTCTTCAGCCGCCACGACGCGCTCTTCGACAACGTTGGACGTATCACATCCGTGGAAGGGAATTGGCAGGAGATTCCGGCGTATTTCGGATTGCAGCCCCCGCTCAGTCCGTACGGACGTGCAGCTGCGGGTTTCGGTCACGCGAACATGATACCGGACACCGACGACGTATTCAGGCGCCAGGCGCTCGTTGCGAAATCTTCGAGAATGGTTGCGCAATATGCGCTCTCGGATCTCGAGGCTGATGCCGATCTCGTCGATGAATCGCGGTTCGAACGACTTGCCTGGCGCGATAGAGAAGGGCGGGAGCACCATATCCCGACCCCGATCTCTTCGGATGAGCTCGACACGCTGCGCTCTGAGATTGAACGTCGGGCACCTTACCGTGTCATTGAACACGAGGACGGAACAGAAGAGCGGGTACACCTTGTACGACACTATCGCGACGAGTTTGTACCGGCGATTACCCTCTCAATGGCTGCGGCTCATATGAATGTGAGCCTATCGGATATCGAGGTAGTTTTCGGAGAGCATGTCCGGCTGCCGAATCCACAACAGCGAAACCCCGAGACCAACGAATGGGAGCCGTTTGTTATCGAGGATGGGGACGGCGCGACCGTCCGCGATGAAATCCGTATTCCCATCGACGGGTCGGGGAATATGCTTGTCAATTACCGGGGGCCGCGCTCCAGTCCGACACGCGCCGGATATCAGACCTTTCCGGTTCGAAGCTATGCAGGGTATGCACAGGCCCCGCCGGGACCCGATCCGGACACCTGGCCGAGAACTCGTGCGGTACGGAACCAGATCGTCATGGTTGGAGCGTTCGCCGAGGGAATGGCTGCCGACGAGCTGACCACACCGTATGGGCTCATGTACGGAATCGAGATTCTGGCGAACGCGTTGAACACCATACTGACTTCACAGTTCATTACTTATGCATCGGCAGAGGTGAATGTTTTGGTGCTGCTCGTTGCTGCTCTGCTCGTTGCGTTCACCTCTTCGTTCATCCCGATCTTCCGGGCGGGAATCCTGACGCTGGCGCTTGTAGTCGGATATTTCGTGGTGACGCTCCTTTTGTTCGACTACGAGAGTTACCTGCTGAACTTCATTCAACCCGCACTCGCGATGGTGCTTACGTTTGTTTCGGTGATCATGTACCGTGTCCTGACCGAGGAACGCGATAAACGACGGATACGGCAGACATTCGGCAAATTCGTCAGCCCCGAGGTAGTGAACGAGATCCTCGAGAATCCTCCTGAGCTCGGCGGTGTCGACAAAGAGCTCACCGTAATGTTCAGCGATATTCGCGGCTTCACATCGTTGAGCGAACAGATGAGCCCGCAAGAGCTGGTGAACCATCTGAACGTCTATCTTTCGGCTATGACCGACGTGATTCTCGATCACCGCGGAACGTTAGATAAGTACATTGGCGACGAGATCATGGCATTCTGGGGGGCGCCCCTTTCGCAGGAGAACCATGCTTTGCTCGCCTGCCGAACAGCGCTTCGGCAGCTCGAAGTGCTCGAAAACCTGAATGCCGAATGGCCGAGGGAGCGCAGAATCGATATCGGGATTGGAATCAACTCAGGGATCATGACGGTCGGCAATATGGGCTCCTCCGGTCGTATGAATTACACGCTCATGGGAGATAACGTGAATCTCGGTGCGAGACTCGAAGGTACGAATAAGTTCTATCAAACCTCGTGCATTATGAGCGAGTACACATATGCGCTTGTCCGGGACCATGTTTTCGCGCGCGAGCTCGACACGATTCGGGTAAAGGGCAAGAACAAGCCGGTGATCATCTACGAGTTGCTCGACGTGTCCAAAGAGCCGCTTGTTGAACGTACGCGGAGCTCACGGCGTCCGGATCGATGAGCAGATCGAGACTCTTGCGGCGTGTAGCGCTGCCCGCAATAGTGGCGGCAACAGCAGCGCTCCTTCTTGCATCGTGTGGGCTTGTTCGCACGGTTTCTCTTTTTCCGCCGAATGAGGATCAGATAGACGACGAACTCTCCGGTGAATCGACGTTCATCCACAACACCGATAACGCAATCTACGGCGATGCGTTTCAAGGATATGAGCTGTACTACAAGCTCTACGGTATTTCCGAATCTCAACAGGAGCGAGCAGAGACCGAAGAGAACGCGGTGCTCGATCCCGATTTCGAGGCGCGACCGAGACTCGAAAACCGTGGATTCCAGCGGCTGAGGTGGGATCCCGGCAGTGGACAGCGTCAGCGACCGATCGTTGATCTTGCCGCCGAGCGTGACGACCCGGTGGAAGTGGAGCTGAACTTCGCGGAGCTGCCTCCGTTCGTACAATGGACACGGGCGGATGGCGGTACCGAAACCCGCGGTTTGAAAAGAACGATAGCCGAGGGCGAATCAAAAGACTTCTCGACAGAACTCGACGACTATTCTCCGGCAGATCACAACGACGTCGACTCGCGAGCCGACGACGACGGAGACGGTGGGTTTCAAATCGTCGTCTTCGTGCTCGCGTACGGAATCGATCCGGAGGAGCTTGTTGCCATATACAGCTTTGAAACGAGACGTGTGCTGCCACGATACGGGTTGGCACCTTAATGAGTGTGGTTTGCCGGGAGATACGAAGTGAGAATAGGAGTGAGAACCGGATTATTGTGGAGCTACGGGGCGCAAGGTGGCGATACGCGCAGAATCTCAATCGATGATGAGGACGATTTCGACATATGACAACTGAGCTTCTGGCAACAGGACTGATATACACGACACTCGGCGTGGCGATTGCATTGGTTTGGGTTTACGCCTTCGGCAGGCAATTCCTCGGTGGGCTCTGGGGCGCGCTCATCGTAGCGGTGCTCGGCTCGTTCCTCGGAGGTGTGGTCGAGCATCTATTCTCCGATGTAATCAGGCTTCTCACCGACGTAGGCGGCGTGAATCTCTATCCCGCACTCGCAACTGCAATCATTGTAGTCGCCGTCTTTGCCGCCGTCTGTGAACATGGGAGCGATGCAGATGAATGAGACTGCAGTTCGGTGAAGGTTCAGTTCGGTGAAGGCTCCCAGCCCCCGTGTTATCGTTGGATTTCTGGGACTTCTGATAATATACATTCTGTCTACCGGTGAGGGGTTTCTTAAGTGACCGAGGCATACTACTTTGAGTTGTTCTGGCAGACGATGCGAACGCTCCGGGGTCCGTATGGCTGTCCCTGGGATCGTGAACAGACAAGCGATTCGATCAAAGGAAATCTCGTCGAAGAAGCGTACGAGTGTTATGACAGCATCTGCCGTAGTGACGCGAACGGTTTCCTAGAGGAGATCGGGGACGTATTCCTCGTTGCGCTGCTGATGGTCTGCATCGAAGAGGACAACGGATCGTTTACGCTCGCGGATGTTTTGCGTCTCGCGCATGAGAAGCTCGTGCGCCGCCACCCTCACGTATTCGGGGACTCGGTCATCGAAGCCACGCCGGCAGCGGTGAAGCAGCAGTGGGACGATATCAAAGCAAATCTCGAGGGGCGCAAGCGCGAGAAATCCATTCTGGATGGAGTGCCGGACGCGGTCCCTCCCCTGGAACGGGCGGAACGGTTGCAGAAGAAGGCGGCGAAAGCGGGATTCGATTGGTCGGATGTGTCCGGTGCGCGGGAGAAACTCGACGAAGAGATCGCCGAGTTCGATGCGGCGCTGGACGATGTGGCGCCGAACTCCGACGACACCGCTTCGGTCGAGCGCGAAATCGGCGACGTTCTCTTTTCGGTCGTGAACCTGGCACGAAAGAGCGGCATTGACGCGGGGCATGCGCTGCGCTTGGCGAATCGACGTTTCAACGATCGGTTCAGATACATGGAAATCCGGATGAAAGAGCGAGGCGACGCATTGAGCACGGAGAACCTCGATGCGATGGAACGGTTCTGGCAGGATGCGAAACGGTCGCGTTAGTCGCTAATACTGATACATGTACCACGGCCGCAGATCGGCCACCGTCTCTTCGAATGTCTGGTCAGTGAACATCCCGTGGAGTATGAGATTCGCCGCCTTCGGTGACCAGAAGTCGTATTCGTTGTCGGCATCGACGAGGACGGCCACAGCCACCTGCTCCAGCGGATTTTCCGGTTCATACGGCGCATACGCGACATACCAGCTATGCCATCGATCCGTTGCACCGACCTCACCTGTTCCGGTCTTTCCTGCGCTCTCCACCGCTGGTGTTGTCACCGTATTGCGAGCGGTACCTGTTACTACAACATTCCGGAGACCTTCGGCGACAATATCGAACGACTCCTCGCGCACCGGTGTAGACCGCAGAATCTCCGGTTCGGCACGTGTGGCGACCTCGTCGGTGTTCGGGTTCCTTACTTCCCGCACCAGATGCGGGCGGTGGATGGTCCCTCTGTTAGCGACCATCGCCATCATATTTGTCAGCTGCAGGGGGGTTGCTGAGGTGAACCCCTGCCCTATGCTCATGTTAACGGTATCGCCTCCCACCCATGGCTCCTGCTTCGCGCTTTCCTTCCACTGCCTGGAAGGAACAAAACCAGGGCGTTCACCGGGGATATCAATCCCTGTTCGCTCGCCGAGCCCGAAAGCGCGGGCGTAGTGCTCGATATTGTTGGGACCGAGCATCTGATGTCCGAGAGTGTAGAAGAAATAGTTCGAGGAATTGGCTATTGCGCCGCGAATATCGATCGGTCCGAAGCCGTGCGGCCGCATATCGATACCCCACTCACGAAAGGTCTGATTTCCGGCGCGATAGGCGCCTCGTGTGTTGATGATGTCATCAGGTTCGATTACCTCTTCCTCGAGTGCGGCGGTGGCCATTATGGTCTTGAATGTGGAGGCGGGCGGCGCTTCGGTTGCGATCGCGCGGTTCAGGAATGGAGAACGAGGGTCGCGGGAAAGCCGGTTGAAGGTCCCGCCGCCTCCCCCGTAGGTGAACTGGTTAGCGTCGAATCCGGGATTGCTCACCATGGCCAACACTTCGCCGGTCGCAATCTGGATCACGACAACGGCGCCGCTGCGATGGCCGAGCGACCGAAGCGCGAGCTCCTGAATATCTCGATCGATAGTCAGATAGAGGTCCTGACCGAAGACAGGCGGGACCTGCTCGGGATCGGTCGCGATTTCGCGACCGAAGGCATCGACGGTGCGGAACCGTTCGCCCGCACGTCCGCGAAGGACGGCATCATACTGCCGCTCTATTCCACTCTTGCCGAGAATACTGTCGGGAGTATAGCCGCGATTGTAGAGAACCTGCAGTTCCTGGGCGGTGATTTCGCCGACGTAGCCGATCACGTGAGACATTAGCTCACCTTCGGGATAGTGACGGCGTGGCTGGCTGTACCATGAAACGCCCGGAAACTCATCCTTGCGTTCGGCGATATGAACGATCGTCTCGAAATCGACGTTGTCGAGCAGCTCGACCTCGGTGAATCGACTGCGAATCTGCATCGGAACTCGTTGGCCGAGTTGTGACATCGTAAGGTCGGTGGCCGCGGCGAGACGATCGAACAGCTCATCAAATCGTCTTGGGTCTACTTCCGACGGATTCAGTGTCAGTACGAACGCCTCGCGGTTCGTCGCGAGTGGTCGACCGTGTCGGTCGTAGATCCGTCCTCGCTGAGCCTGAATCGAAGCGCTGCGCCGGGTTATCTGGTGCGCTCGTGTACGGTATTCGTATCCGTCTACTATCTGGAGCGTGAACAAGTGGGCGAGGTAGAGAACGAGAAGTGCCCCGATCGTTACACCGATTCCGACAATTGCCGTTTTGGAGATTTCGCTGCCGTTACTGTTCCATCCCGACATTATCTCGACTCTCCCTAAAAGGATCTCGCGCGCCAGTCGACCTCAAGGCCGCGAAAACGCCCCAATATCCCGAAAACAACGGGAGCGAGCAGTGCGTTGTAGCCGATTTCGATCAGAAAGCGACTCGAAAGGACCGGTCCGCTCGGATCTGAGACGCCGAACAGCGCTCCGATGAGCAGAAACATAAGGCCCTTGAGCAATGTAGCAGTGAGTACCAGGAGGAACGGTGCGACGAACGCGTCGAGTTGTACATTATCGCGAGTCGAACCGTAGATCAGACCCACCACGGTCTTGGTAAGCGTATAGAAGCCGAGCGGCGCGATGCTGAAAATGTCCTGTGTCAGTCCTGCCAGGAAGCCCGCGCTTTGGCCAACCATTCCCCCGTTTCGATTCGCGAGATAGACGGTAAAGATGAGCACCAAGTCGGGTCGAACACCGGCGATAGCTATGAGTGAAAGCAGATTTGTTTGCAGAATGGAGAGCAGTACAATGAGCAGTGCTCCGATCAGATACGGAAGCATGGGTTATCGTCCCTCCTGCAGAACGACATACACGAACTCCAGCCTCTCGAACTCTATTACCGGATCGACGCGAATGTCGAGGTTCAACTCGACGTCCGATTCCTCCACCGATGTCACCGTACCTATAGCGATATTCGGAGGATAGATCGAACGCATGCCCGAGGTTACAATCGCATCTCCTTCCTCTATTTGCGGATACGCATCGCGAGGAATATGGCGGAGCATGACCGGCTCGTGCGATGAGCCGACTCCCGAGATCAGGCCCTGGTATCGAGACTCCTGGTGTACGGCAGCCACGTACGCGTTCACATCGTAGATAGGTAGTACCTTGGAACTGTACTGTCCGACCTCGACCAGACGTCCGACAAGAGACTGACGCCCGTCCTGGACCGCAATCACAGGCATATTCCGTTCGAGTCCGTGATTGCGGCCGCGGTTAATCATGAGTGTCGGAAAGATGTTCTCCGGGTCACGCCCGATCACCCGTGCGGATATATGCTCGAAATCGAGCGACTCCGAGTGCCCGAGTGTTGTTCGGAGCTGTTCGGCCTCGATCTGTAGCGCGCGTATGTTCTCCTGTTGGAGCTCCAGTTCCTGAACCCGGGTCTGAAGACGATCGATCTCGTCATGCAGGTCTCTACGATTACGAACCGCATCGACGGCTCCGGAGAAGAATGCACCGACGGCACTGGTGGAGCGTTGTATGAGTCCGATTGTAGAAAGACCGGTCTCACGAAGCCCTTCAGACCCACCGCTCATCAGCGACAACACCGAAAACGTAACCAGAATTACGAACGTTACAAGTGTCTGATTGCGTCGGAAGTAGCCTTTCAGGTCCATTCGAAAGTAACGATCATGCGTTCATTGAGTTGTAGATGTTACGAGCGTTGTTCTTGCTCTTCATATGATCGAAATACATGCCGGCACCGAGCGCGACGCAGTTCAACGGATCCTCCGCCTTGAACGCCGGCACCCCGGTCTCGTTACTGATCAGAGTGTCGAGACCCTTCAACAGGCTCCCGCCGCCGGTCAACACAATACCTCGTTCAACGATGTCTGCTGCGAGCTCCGGGGGCGTCTGTCCGAGTGTACGCTTGATCTCTTCCACTATCGCATTAATCGGTTCCTGAAGCGCCTCCCGAACCTCAACCGAATCGATTTCCAGACGTCGCGGAAGGCCGGTAATCGCATCGGTGCCCTTCACTTCCATCTTTTCGATCTTCTTATCGGGTGTAGCATTGCCGATCATCTTCTTCAGGTCTTCGGCGGTGCGCTCACCGATTATGAGATTATGCACCGTTCGGACGTGCTTAATGATCGCTTCGTCGAACTCATCACCACCGAGGCGAATCGCGTTTGTCACAACCATACCCCCGAGCGAAATGACGGAAATCTCGCTCGTACCGCCGCCGATATCGGCGACCATATGCCCTGCCGGTTCATAGATCGGAATCGCGGCGCCGATCGCCGCTGCCAGCGACTCGGAGATGACCTTCACCTCGCGAGCACCTGCCTTATATGCGGCGTCTTGTACAGCTCGTTCCTCCACCTCGGTAATGCAGCTCGGAACACCGATTACCATGCGCGGTTTCACGAACCAGCGGCGGCTCAGAACGCGTGACACGAAGTAGCGGATCATCCGCTCCGTTGTCTCGGGATCGGCAATTACACCGTCCCGGAGCGGCCGAATCGCAATAATATCGCCGGGTGTCTTCCAGAGCATGCGGCGCGCTTCCTCGCCCACCGCGACTACCTTGCGCGTACCGCGTTCGACGGCGACGACGCTCGGCTCGTTAGCACAAATACCTCTGCCACGGACATACACCAGCGTGTTGCAGGTCCCAAGATCAATTCCGATATCGCTCGAAAGGCTGAACGCGTTCCCGAAACCCATGCTTCCATTTCCTCCGTTAGCTGCTTAAACGCTGCAGGGCCTCGAGGTGCCCACTGTCAAGATTAACGGCATTTCTCCAGTGTGCTCGAGCACGAACCGAATCGTCCTGCCGATAGTAATAGTCGCCGAGATAGAAGTGCGCGTCGGCGGAGTTCGGGTTCTCATCGAGAACGATGTCGAATTGCCGATACGCATCCTCGAATTGCTCTGTTTCAAGATAGATCTCTCCGAGGGCCAGACGTGCTTCGTGAACCAGCGTCGGCTCATCGGAGCCGGTGATGATCCGGTCGAGGTACTCCTTCGCCGACTCGGCTCGGTCTTTCTCGATGTAGACGTTCGCGATCGTGAGAAACAGCACATCGCGAGGCGCCGTTTGAGCTGCTTCACGCAGATGCTCGGCACTTCGCTCGAGCTCGCCGAGATCGCGATATGCGAGACCGAGGAATTCGTGAATCGTCGCTCCTTCAGCTCCAAGCTCGAGAGCGTTCTCGAAGTGCTCGACCGCCAGGTCGTTATACTCATCCCCGAGCTCGAAATAGGCAAGACCGAGCGTGTATTCGAGCTCGCGGCGATGCGGTGCGTCCGGCAGGACGCGGGCTCGACGAAGGCTGGTAATCGACGCAAATAGTGCTTCCGAATCGTTTTGCCCGTTCGGGTTGTCAGCAAGCTGGTAGTACGTCGCGAGTCCGTGAAACACGAGGCTCTCCGGTTGAAGCGGATCATTTTCCAGAAAACGGTCGGTGATTTCCGCTATTTTGGCGTACTGCTGATCTTCCCAGAGCTGATCAATGTCGTCCGGCGTTAACCCCGTACGGTTGCCGAGCGTTGCAAATCTGCCGGTAGTAACAACAATCACCACGACAGCCACCACAGTGCAGCAAGCAGCTATCAGCGCCAATGTAACATTTCCAGGCCGCCGCCCCGATGCGTTGTCGCTTCGGGACGTTCTGTTGAGCTCGCTCGAGTAGATCATCAGCTAACCTTGGCCATTAAAACGCATGTTCACCGTCAGAGTCAATCTGAACACGGGGCGGATCGGTAAGCCGGGTTCTGTTCCGGCCGGACGACTTACCGGCCGGTGACCGCCATCTATCTCGACATCCGAGTTGCCCCGGACGCTCGCGTCGCTACCTACCCGCGGTGCTTCGTCGGTGACGCCCGAAGGCCTCGCCGGCGATCGGCGAGCAACCGACACCGCTGCTTGGTATTGCTCCCGGCAAGGTTTACCATCACCGCCTGTCACCAGGCGGCAGGTGAGCTCTTACCTCACCCTTTCACCCTTACCCCGTCTACGAGGACGGGGCGGTCTGGTTTCTGTGGCACTCTCTGTCACCGCCAATTGCGACATAGCCGCAACCGCGGTGCCCGGGAATTACCCGGTACCGTGCTCTCGTTGGAGCCCGGACTTTCCTCCGGTGAAGGATACCTCACCGGCGACGGTCTTTCATCAATCCGCCCCGCATTCCGAGGAAGATCGGCCAGGTCCTACTCTATGTCTTCATCCTCCTCAGCTTCTTCGTCTTCCTCTTCGTCGAGATCCTCGTTCTGCTCGTTGACTTCGTCCTCGCTCTCGTTTTCGCCCTCATCGAGCGGCTCATCGTCATCGGTGGCGACGACAATGGGTGGCTCGTCATCGATTAACTCTTCTTCCTCTTCGCCTTCAGCGATCAGATCGGCGAGCCCGCCGGCGGTATCGTCGTCGAAGACATCCATCAACCCTTCGGTCTCGCTTTCCTGGGCTTCGAGGTCATCTTCCACGTAGAACACAATCTTGGAGCAGTACGGACAGAATTTGATTTCCGCCCCGTTGCGTACGTCGTTCACGAATTGTCTCGGAAGGATCATATTGCACCCGGTGCAGACCCCTTTACGGATCGGAACGATTCCCTCGCCTTCCTTGCTCCGTATGATCCGGTCGAACTTGAAGAGCAGATCCTCGTCCATGCCGGGGGTCACATCCTTCTGCTGCTTGTCCAGCTCGGCGATTTGCTGCTTCTTCGAATCGCTTTCGCTCTCTATCCGATTCTGCTCTTCCTCGACTTCTTGCTCCTGCTCGGAGATCAGTTGTTCTTCGCGTTCGAGCTCATGCTCGGTCTCTTCCAGCTCGCGTTCCTCTCGCTGTAGTTCTTTGCGATGATACTGCTCGCGCTCACTCGCCTCACGTATCTCTTTGTCCAGCGCCTCGTACTCGCGTTGAGTCTTGATCTCGGACATCTGCTGCTCGTAGTGCTCGCGTTCGCGTTCCGCTTCCTCCATCCGCGTACGGAGGTCCCGTATGCGCTGTTTTGCGGCTTCGAACTGTTCATTCTTCTCGATGTACTGTTTCTTCAGTCGATTGAGCAGCTCGGTCTTTGTCGAAAGGCTACGCGGAATGTCGCGTAGTTCGCGTTCCATCTTGTATCGCTCGGAAAGGATATCCTGGAGCGTCTTGAGCTTTTCAATTACCTCCTGCACGGCGGCAACTCCTTACGTAACGTGTTGGGGTGTCAGGTCGAAAGAGTCGCGGGCGTCTCAGCGCGAGGCGGCCGCGACCGATTACATCTACTGATCCAGATAGTCTTTAAGCCGGCGACTGCGTTTCGGGTGACGTAGCCTGCGAAGCGCCTTCGCTTCGATCTGTCGAATCCGTTCCCTCGTGACGTTGAAGTAGAGTCCAACCTCCTCCAGGGTTAACGAGTATCCGTCCTCGAGACCGAAACGCATTTTGAGGACTTCCTGTTCCCGCGCCGGCAACGTCGATAGCACGGTTCGGAGTTGCTCCTGCAGTAGCGTAAAGGCGGTCTGATGTGCCGGGTTCTCGACATCCTTATCTTCGATAAAGTCACCGAGTAGACTGTCTTCCTCTTCACCGATCGGCGTCTCGAGCGAGATCGGCTCACGGGCGACATTCTTAACCGATTTCACACGGGCGACACTCCAACCGAGCCGGTCGGCGACTTCCTCGTCGTTCGGCTCTCGGCCGAGCACCTGCATGAGCTGCCGGCTTTCGCGTACGACCTTGTTGATCTGCTCGATCATGTGAACCGGAACACGTATCGTGCGTGCCTGGTCGGAAATCGAGCGGGTGATTGCCTGTCGAATCCACCACGTGGCATACGTTGAGAACTTGTATCCTTTGCGATACTCGAACTTCTCAACAGCCTTTATCAGGCCGATGTTTCCCTCCTGGACGAGATCGAAGAAGTGCAGGCCGCGGTTGGTGTACTTCTTGGCGATGCTGACAACGAGCCGCAGGTTCGCTCTTATAAGGCGATCCTTGGCATTCTGCATCATCGCCTTTCCGCGGGTGATCTCCTTCGACATCTTCAGGATCTCTTCGATCGAGTTCTCAAAATCGACTTCGAGCGACTTGAGTTTCTTATCGGTAATCTGGAACTGACGAATCCGATCCTTGATCTGATCGGCGCTCATCCCGAGATCGCTCTCGATCTTCGTTCGCTGGCTCGACGAGGCGAGTCCACGACCGAGATTTCGCAGCTCACGCATGCTACCGACCTTCAGGCGTCTTTCGATCCGTTCTTCTTCCTTCTGATACTTTCGGATCTTCGTCGCGGCACCGATGAATCGGTCGCTGAATGAGAGAATCTCATCCTGGTGAATCTCTACATCGGAGAGCTTCTTGCGCAGCGCATCGCGTTTCTTTGCAAGTGTGCGGTCCTGAAGTACGTCGCCACCACGGTCGATCACCTTTCGTTTTTCGTCCATGTACGCTTTCAGTTCCGTGAGGTTCGCCCGAAGCGGCTCACGGTAGAAATGGTAGAGGCGCCGGCGTTCGGCGAGGTACTCGGAAACCTCTTTCTTGCTGAGGTTGAGATCTCGCGGATCGCGCTTGGAGAATGCTCGCTGAGCGAGGCTGTAGAACTCGGGAACGATGACGCCGGAGCGTTTTATGACGTCCTTTATTATGTTCTCGCCATCCTCCATCTTCTTGGACAGTTCAACCTCCTGCTCGGCAGTGAGAAGATTCTCTTTGCCGATCTCTCGCAAATAGAGGCGAATCGGGTCGTCGACGCTTGAGTCCTTGTCGCCGTATACGAGTCGTTGACGTTTCTTCTCCTGCTTTACGACCTGTTCAACATCTTCCTCGCTGACATCTACTTCTTCGTCCTCGAGCCGCACATTGTGCTTGCCGAGGATTCCGATCACATCCTCGATCCTTTCCGAGTTAACGATGTTTTCGGGGAGGAAGTCGTGCACTTCTTCGTAGCTGATCGTCTTCTTCGTTTTCGCGTATTCGATCAGCTTCGCTATCGCGGGGTCGTTTTGCAGTTCAGTTTCGGTCATTCTCTACCACCTTCAACTTTTGAAGTTCTCCGTCGAGCGCCATGAGTTCCTCGAGCAGCTCCCGCTCTGTGTCTCGTGACTGAACCGTCCGCGTGAGACGAGCGTTGAGCTGTTTGCGCTTTCGCAGCAAACTCTCGCGCCGAACGGTGCGCACTGTATCTTCAATAAGGTCGTGTGCGTTTTCATTGAGCTCGTCACTGGAGACCTGATGGGCAACCCGTGCAACGAGATCTGGATCCTCGATACGCGACAGCAGTGCATCAAGATCCGATTCATCAGCTCGATATGATTCCTCCAGTGCAATGAAAAGCTCGCGAGCCGAATGATCCCGTAAGTCTGACGGGCCGATCAGCTTGCGAACGTAGTCGAAGTAGCGCCTGTGAACAGCCACCGCAAGCATGAGATACATCTCGGCTGTACTGCTTTGCTCCTCGACCCGAGCGGGATTGCCCCGGGATTCCAGTGTCTCCTGTTCACGTCTGCGTGGATTCGGCGATCTCCGACGTGCAAGAAAATCATTCTCGACCGCACGCCGATTCAGCCCGAGCTCGTCCGCAAGAAACGCCAAGCTCGCTTCCCGTCGGACGTCCGACTTCATACTCTCAATATAAGGAAAGAGCTCCTGCAATACAAGCTCGGCCGATTCGGGATCACCGCTCGCACTTCGACCTCGAGCCGTTTTGAGAAAATATTCCAGACTACTTATAGCGCTTTCGGCGATGTTTTTCAACCGGTCAATACCGCCATCGGATAGGAGAAGCTCCGCCGGATCGCTTCCTTCGGGCAATGGAATGACCATCGGGCGAACCTCGTGAGCCTCGCACAGGGCGGCCGCCTTTCTCGTTGCATCGAGTCCCGCACGATCGCTATCGAAGACAAGATACGCCCGTTTAGCATAGCGCGAGAGCATACCGATCTGTTCGGCCGTCAACGCTGTTCCCAGCGGCGCGACAGCCGATGTAACGCCCGCCTGGTGGAGCGCCAGGACATCGGTGTACCCCTCCACCACCATGAACTCCTCGCTCTTTCGTATCGTACTCAGTGCCTGGTGCAGGCCATAAAGAGAACGACTTTTGTTGAAAATAGACGTATTAGGGCTATTGAGATACTTTGGACCGTTTCCGCGCAACAGCCGCGCTCCGAACGCGATTACCTCGCCTGACCGCGAAGAAATGGGAAAGAGGAGGCGTCCGGCGAAGAGCGAACGGCGCGGGTCTCCCTTGGTAAAGAGACCTGAATCGGCGAGAAACGGATCTCCGTACTTCCGTTTCTTGAGAAAGCGATAGAGCCAATACGGATCATCCGGTGAGTATCCAAGCTGAAACCGATCGATCGTCTCCGGAGTGAAACCGCGTTCTCCGAGATACGAGCGCGCGTGCGAAGCCGACTCACGCTCGTTGAGGATATGATGAAAGCTTCCGGCAACTCTGCGGTACAGTTCGAGCAGTGTGGCTCGCCCGCGGCTCTCGGCGGTCTCGGTCTCGGTGCGTGGTATTTCGACCCCGACTCTGCGTGCGAGGAACTCTACCGATTCGGGAAAGGTGAGACCTTCCATCTCCATAATGAAGTTGAATACCGATCCGCCCTTGTTCGTAGAAAAGCAGTAGTAGACACCTTTTTCGGGAGTAACGGTGAACGATGGGGTTCGCTCGGTCGTAAATGGACTCAGGCCCCACAAGCGGTTTCCACGCGGTTTGAGTGACACGTATTCGCCGACTATTTCGGCAATATCGCAACGCCTGCGCACTTCATCGATGATCTGCTCGGGTATGCGCACCTTGCCCGTCCCGCGTGAGAGTGTTCGGTTTTCCGACGACGCCGGCCCCGGTCGGGCGGTGGCGGACCGCACAATCGATCCGCACGAAACGAGTGTCTACCTGCCCTCTTACCGCTCGAGTATAAAATCTACCCGCCGATTTCGCCAGCGCTCATCGAGATCGTCGTGAGGAACCATCGGATCGAGGCCGCCGCGCCCAACAACGCTGATTCGTGATTCGGAGAGTCCACGCTCAGTCAGACCTTCCTTGACCGATTGCGCACGTGCACGAGACAACGGTTCGAGGATTTCCTCTTCCTCGCGCTCGGTACCGGTGAGGTTCACCGCATGTCCTTCTATGACGATGTTGTACTGGCGGTACCTCGTGAAGATCTCAACGAGGCGATCGAGGACAGCGTTGTTCTGCACGCCCCGCGGATCGTTCTCGTCGATCACCAGCCGCGGGCTGTTCGGCTCGAAGGTGATACTCGGGATCTGAACCTTGTATCGGTCACCGTCGCGTACCAGAAGTATTCCGACCGGTACCCGGCCGTCGATTGAAGTCTCGTTACCGTACACATCCACCACTCGGAAACGGTACGGATAATCCTCCGCCGAGATCACGAGTTCGCCGTCGGCCGCTCGGCCGTCCCATTGGATCACCGACGCCGGACGCCCTGTCCCGTAGAACTCGTTGAAGAACCGTTCGTTCCGGTCGAGAATCTCCAGTTCCCATGAGTGAATAGCCGCGATCGTGTCGACATCGATGTGGAACTCCAGTTCTTCCGGTCCGCTTATGCCATCGGGAGTAAACGGTTCATGATCGAGCTCGACACTCACCTGCGGTGCGCGCGTCACAACCTCGAATCGAGGAGATCGTGTTGAAGGGCGATTGCCTTTCGCATACTCCACCAGCAACTCCGCGCGATAGTCGCCCTGTTCTACCAGATCGCCCGAGTCGTCGAGTCCGTCCCAGCGGATTTCGGTCTCGTTGCGAACATCGTCGGAGTCGTATGTACGCACCGGCGAACCGTTCTCGTTGTGGATGGTGAGCGTCCATCGATCCGCACCGTCGGCAGGTGTGATCAGTAACTCGAAGCCGATCTCTTCATGCCGACCGGTGCCCGTCGGGGAGAATCCCGAGTCCTCGACGGTGAGGAAGATACGTGGAGTGCGCGTATCGACGGTGATCTCCTCTATTGTCTTCGAGGTCGAGTTTCCCGCCTCATCGGCACCGGAGAGCTTGTACGTGTATCTCCCGTCACGTACGACATTACCGGCATCGTCGCGGCCGTCCCAGGTGAACGCTTCGAGACCGTCGTTCCATCTTTCGGTGCGAACCGCGTCGCCGGCTTCATTGAGAATCGTTCCGGTCCACACGATCTCGTCATCGCCTTCCTGCGTGATCGTCACACTCGGTCGTCCGTCTGCACCGTCCGGCGAAAAAAGCCGTTCGTCGATCGCGATCGTGGCCTCCGGGGCGACCGTATCGATCGCGAAATCGGCGGTAGTCGCCGATGCCGTAACGCCCGTCTCGTAGTCGACTTCGAGCCGTGCGAAGTAGCGCCCGTCGCCTGCCCTGCGTCCGTCGCGATCGATTCCGTCCCACGTCAGGCGCGAGGGAACGGTGGAACCGGAGAACGTGCGAACCGCTCGTTCATCATCGTCGAGCACAACGATCCTGTATCCGTCGACACCTTCAGTCGTTCGCAACTGAGGAAAGAAGTCGATGGTGTCGCGCACACCGTTTCCGTTCGGCGAAAAGGCGGCGTACTCGGCGGTCACCAGTACGTCGGTATCCGCGGTGTTCATACGGAAGGAAACCGGTTCGCTTCGGCCGCGGTTGCCCGCTGCATCCACCCCTTCGAGGATGTACTCGTACGTGCCGTCGGGTACGAGCGAGCCGTCGGTGCCGGTACCGTCCCATTCGAAACGGGCCGGAGCGACGCCGCTCCATTCGGTCTCGCGAATCGTATTCCCCTCTTCGTCGACTATCCGGGCGAACCACTGAATGCCGCCGCTGGCTTCGTTATACAGCACCATGACGTCGCG
>PUOG01000102.1 GCA_003552745.1 Spirochaetaceae bacterium | reverse complement strand
GCCTGCGAAGGCCGATCGCGAATCGGACTGCCCCATCGACCGCAGCAAGTCGGTAAGCCTGTCGAAAATCTTGTCCACCTTGGCGCTCCTCGTTATTGCATAACCAGTGTAACCGGTCGACGAGCTCAATTCCATCCCCCCCGCGACATGCGTGTCAGGGAACGAACAGAGTATTGTGGAGCGTACGAACTGCGCGTTGCAGTGCCTCCGACGGGACAATGAGCGTCAGGTTCACATCCGAGCTTCCGAGGCTTATGAGACGGATCGGAATGTCCCGCAACGAGTCGAATACCCGCGCCACCGTTTCCGACCGCCTCCAGAGGCGGTTGCCGACGAGACAAATGAGCGCCTGATCGTCCTCCCGCTCGACTCGTCCGAACGCAGCGAGATCCGACATGAGCCCACTCAGATCGGGCGGATCATCGAGGGTCACGCTTACGCTGACTTCGCTTGTCGCGACGACATCGACGCTGAGCCGGTGTCGCTCAAAAATAGCGAAGATCCGCGCAAGGAATCCGTATGCGTTGAGCATCCTGCTGCTGTGAATCGTGATGACGGTAGTTGGGGATTTCGACGCGAGAGCGCGCGGCCCTTCGATGTCCGTAGCGTCGGAAATGCGGGTTCCTGCCAGATCGGGGTTTCGCGTATTACGCACGAAGACCGGAACGCCACGATCGACGGCCGGCTGAATGGTCGACGGATGCACAACGCGAGCTCCGAAGAACGCGAGCTCGGCAGCCTCATCGTAGCTCATCGAATCGATCGTTTGCGCTTCCGGTACGATGCGCGGGTCCATCGTCATGATCCCATCGACGTCGGTCCAGATCTCGAGTTTCTCAGCTTCGAGTGCTGCGGCGATTATGCTCGCCGAATAGTCGCTGCCGCCGCGTCCGAGGGTGCTCGTCACCCCGCCGGCGGTGCGTGCTATGAAGCCCTGTACCACGACGACACGCCCGGCGATCGGAATAACGTACGCCTTGATTTGCCGCTCGGTCTCGCGGAAATCGACGTTCGCAGCAGTGAACTCATCATCGGTGCGGATCAGATCGCGGCTGTCGAGCAGCACTGAGTCGAATCCTCGGTCACACGCTCGGGCATGCACGATTTCGGTCGCCAGCCGCTCACCGAAGCTGAGCACCGCGGCGCGCGTGCGTGGCGAGCACTCCTGAATCAGGGAAACCCCGGTAAGCAGAGCCTGTATCTCATCAAACAGGTCGGTCAGTCGACCGGCCGCATACTCGCGAACCGAAGAATCGGCGATTCTTCTCACCGCATCCTCATGTACCTCTCGCAGTTCGGTGTACACACGGCGGTATTCGTCGCGATCGCCGCGACCGGCCGCCTCGGTTGCCTCGACGAGACGGTCGGTGGTCTTGCCCATGGCCGAGCTGACGAGCACCGGCGCCTCATCGAGGCGCTGTCCCACAATATCTAACACTGAATCGATCATCTCGATCGTTGCGACCGAGCTTCCACCGAACTTGAGAACTACCACGGATGATATGAGGAATGATGTCGTCGATGATGTCAAGGTCGCAACGTAATGTGTCGCACCGTATGTGTTGCAGTCGGGATTCGGGTGCGGCTATCATGCAAAGCCCTCACCCATGCATGCGTTCGAACGCCTGACCCCGGAAGCGGTAACACAAGCAATTCACGCAATCGAAGAGGCCGACGGGAACGAAGTGCTCCTGATCGGAAAGCTCGATGCCGGCGGTCTCGTATCGACGATAGAGGTTGCGGCGCGGGGACACCTGTCGGCCGTTCCGGCTCCGATAGCTCATATGCGTCGCGGTGATGTAGTGATTCACAATCACCCCGCCGGCGAGCTGCGTCCCAGTGACGCCGATCTCCAGGTCGCGTCCGAGCTCGCCGCTCAGGGAATCGGTAGTTTCATCGTTGACAACGCCGTTCGTCGTGTTTACCCGATCGTCGAGCCGGTCGCCGACGAGGAACCCGAGCTCCTCGACGCAGAAGCTCTTCGTGCTGTTCTCGAGCCGGGTGGAGAGGCAGCGCGCCGACTCGAGGAGTATGAGCCGCGCGAGCCGCAACTCGAGATGCTCGAGTTGGTGACGCGCAGCTTCAATGAGTCGCTACACGCAGCATGCGAAGCGGGAACGGGAGTAGGAAAGAGCTTCGCGTATCTGCTCCCCGCGATCCGCTGGGTCACGCAGAACGGCGAGCGAGTGGTCGTAAGTACTGCCACCATTACCCTGCAGCAACAGCTTATCGAGCGCGATATACCGACTGTGCAGCGGCTGCTCGGTTCACAGATAAAGGCCGTGCTCGTTAAGGGCCGCGGCAACTATCTGTGTCCGGCACGTCTCAACGAGGCGACGAACGAGCAGCACGAGCTCTTTGACGGTGGAGACGAGGATCTCGACGCGATTCGAGAGTGGGCGTCGGTCACCACCAGCGGAAGCCGCAGCGATCTGCCGATTCATCCACGCGAAGATGTATGGTCTCAGGTGAACGCCGACGGAGATACCTGCTCGCCGAGCAGGTGCCGTGCGCACGATTGCTGGCTGTTGAAGGCGAGGAGGGAAGCGGCGGCAGCCCAGCTGCTCGTCGTGAATCATCATCTTCTTTTCAGTGACTTGAATCTTCGAATCGCCGGGATCGGTTTCGACGCCACGGCGGTTCTCCCGCCGTTCCAGCGATTGATTCTCGACGAGGCGCACACGATCGAGCGAATCGCGACCTCCTATTTTTCCGACGAACTGCTGCGC
This sequence comes from Spirochaetaceae bacterium, assembly GCA_003552745.1. Classification (GTDB taxonomy): domain Bacteria; phylum Spirochaetota; class Spirochaetia; order DSM-27196; family SKKC01; genus SLAN01. The sequence goes on along the minus strand of PUOG01000102.1, from coordinate 16,395 downwards.
TACGGGGTGCTGAAAACGCTGCGTCGGCTGCTACGCAGCCGCGGAAATCGCACCGTCGGCCTCGCGAAGCGTCTGTCCGCCGAGGTGGGCGATCCGAACGTCGTGGAGTCGGTCCGCCTGTCGATATCGGAGGTGGAGGAGGCGCTGCGAACGCTCGACGAGCGCACGTTGCCGTGGTGCGAAGAACGCGAATCGGTGCGCCTCGTCGACATCCCGGAAGATCGGGTCAGGGCCGATTTCATCGAACCGGCGAGATCGGCGCAGATTCGATTGCTCGAACTTGCTTCCCGGCTCGCCGAAGAGGTATCGAAGATCGATGATGATGAGAACACGGTCGGCATCGATACACGTGGCGTTGTGCGGCGGCTCGAGGCGTTTGCCGCGGTTTGCGAACGTCTCGGTGATTACATCGACGAGCGCGACGAAGTAGTCTGTTATGCCGAACGCGTACGCGGCCGCCGCGGCGACTCGTGCGTGCGACTGGTGCGCTCGCCGCTGGACATTTCCGAACTCATGGTAGAAGCGGTGTTCCGTCCGTTTCAGAGCGTCGTGTGCACGAGCGCTACGCTGACCGTAGCCCGACGGTTCGACAACTGGAAAGGCCGCGTCGGACTGAGGCGCTGCGCCGAGGAGGTGCTGGAGGGTGTGTTTGATTCACCGTTTGACTACCGATCGCGCGTTCTCCTGGCGATTGCCGAAGACGCGCCGATGCCCGGCTCCGACCGCTATGTCGATTATCTGGTTCGCTTTCTCGGTGAGCTTCTCGTACTGACAGAGGGACGAGCGCTCGTGCTCTTTACCTCCTATCGAATGCTGCAGTCGGTCCACGAGTCGCTCGGACCGACGCTCTCCGCTCATGGGATTCCGTGCCTCAGGCAAGGTGACGACGACAGGACACGGCTACTCGATCGATTCCGCTCGGACGCCGCAACGGTGTTGCTTGCGACCGACAGTTTCTGGCAAGGGGTCGATATGCCCGGGCGTAGTCTCGAGGTGGTGGTACTCTGTCGACTCCCGTTCGGTGTCCCGACTCACCCGGTTTCCGTGAGCCGGGCGGAGGCGATTGAACACCGGGGTGGCAATCCGTTCATGGAGCTGTCGCTGCCGGATGCCGTCATGAAGTTCAAGCAGGGATTCGGAAGGTTGATGCGTCGTGCCGGCGATCGCGGCGTGGTCGTCGTTACCGATCCGCGAATCGTGCAGAAGAGCTACGGGGCGCTTTTCGTAGCGAGTCTGCCGGAAACCATGCGAATCGACGCTTCCGCTGAAAGGTTGATCGAGCGCGTGGAGTCGTTTTTCTACTCGTAGCACGACGATCTTCGGTACAGGAAGCCCTACGTCACGGGCGACGCGACGCGTCGTGGGAGAGCGAACGATCACGCTGCATTCGCACAAAAAAGGCCCGCCCGGGAACCGGGCGAGCCGCTCGAAATCGAAGGTGCGGTCGCTTATTCAGCTGACCACGGCAAGGAGATCCTCGGCCTTGATTACCAGGTAGTCGACGTCGTCGATGGTGACTGAGGTACCGGCATACTTGTCGTACATCACCTTATCACCGACCTTCACCTTGATGCTCTCGGTGTCATCCCCGATCGCTTCGACGATACCGGTGGTCGTCTTTTCCTTGGCGGTGTCCGGAATAAAGAGGCCACCTTTCGTCTTCTCTTCTCCCTGCTCGACCTTCACGAGTACGCGATCACCGAGTGGTGTCACTTTCATGCTTCTATCCTCCCAAACAGTGTGTCAGATCCACGTGTTTTTTAGTATGTTAGTGAGTAACGGAGAATATACGCGGTAGCCGCCGAAACGGTCAAGATCGGAATATGACGCAATGTATGCCCGAGTTGTCGCTTAGTGGGTAGTATTGACCGGGCTATCTGCGCTTTCTCGCGGTGACTGCGGAGTTTTGACACACTTCGGTTTCATCAAGCAGATTGCTCTCGATCGTTTCCATACTTATAACTTATTGTATTATAGTGACATAAGAGGATATCGAACGCTCTGCTGTATCCTTGGCACGTTAGTTGCATTTATATAGGCGAGGAGTTGTTATGGCAAACACGAAGACCGCGGACAGAAGAACATCCTGGAACAGAAGCAGCGCGGACGACGAGAATATCCTCTCGATGTACCTCAAAGAAATCAACAAGATTCCGCTGCTGACGCGGGAGGAAGAGGAACGCTACGCGCGAGCCGCCGCTGCCGGTGACAAGCAGGCGAAGGACAAACTCGTGCAGGCGAATCTTCGCTTCGTGGTGAACGTGGCGAAGAAGTACCAGAATCAGGGGTTGCCTCTTTCCGATCTCATCAGCGAAGGGAACATCGGACTCATGAACGCGATAGAGCGCTTCGATGTCGATAAGGGCTACCATTTCATTTCCTACGCTGTCTGGTGGATTCGACAGGCGATTCTGAAGGCGATATGCGAAAAGTCGCGAATGATACGGCTGCCGCTGAATCGTGCGAATGAGCTGGTGCAGATCGAAAAAGTGCGCAAGGAGATTCACGGAACACGCAGCGAAGAGGAGGAGATGAAGCATGTCGCCGCGACCCTGAATATGTCGAAGGAACACGTCGCGGATCTCATCAATATCTCCCGTGATCTTGTGAGCCTCGAGACACCGGTATATATGGAGAAGGACTCGAGTCAGCTCGGCGATTTCGTGGAAGATGAGGCGTATCAGAGCCCGGAGGATGCGGTTCTCGAGAAATCGCTGCAGACCGACATCAACACGATACTGTCTACCCTCACCCCGAAGGAGGCGGAGATCGTCGAGTATCGTTTCGGCTTGAACGGTAAGAGTCCGCTCTCGCTGAAAGACATCGGTGACCGGTACAAACTCACCAAGGAGCGAATCCGGCAAATCGAGAAGAAGGCTTTGAAGCGTCTTCAGCATCCGAAGCGAAGTCAACTGCTCGAATCATACATCGCATAGAATTATCCAGGAGAAATCGCTTTACATATGGAGGCTCGCTGTCAATGCAAGTTGACACGCGGGCCTTTGTATTTTACCGTTCCTACGCAATTTACACGCTAAACATGCGCGACTCATTTCGGGGGTACATAGAACTATGGATAAACAAGTGTTTTTCTTCGGCGGAAGCGGCCAGGGTGAAACCGACGGCTCGGCCGACATGAAGGATCTTCTCGGCGGAAAAGGTGCGAACCTCGCCGAGATGTCGAAGATCGGTGTTCCGGTTCCTCCCGGCTTCACGATTTCTACGGAGGTCTGCCGGCAGTACTACGAGAACAAGCAGAAGTATCCGAAGGGGCTCGAAGCGGAAGTCGAGAAGAGCCTCGATCGACTCGAGAAGAAGATGGGCAAGAAGCTCGGTGATCCGAACGATCCGCTGCTCGTCAGCATCCGCTCGGGTGCGGCTGCTTCTATGCCCGGTATGATGGATACCGTTCTCAACCTTGGTTTGAATGACCAGGCGGTTAAGGGGCTCGCGGAACGATCGAGTAACCAGCGCTTTGCGTGGGACGCCTATCGTCGCTTCATCAATATGTTCGGTGACGTGGTTAAGGGTATTGACCATCACCACTACGAAGCTGCGATGGACAAGATAAAGAAGAAGAAGGGGGTCACCGAGGACCTCGAGCTCGATACCGACGACCTTGCCGAGGTCGTGAAAGAGTACAAGGCTGTCTACAAGAAGCACACCAAAGAGGATTTCCCGCAGGATCCGAAGAAGCAGCTCTGGAGTGCCATCGGGGCGGTCTTCGGCAGCTGGAACAATCCGCGCGCCATCCAGTACCGGAAACTGAACGAAATCACCGGTCTTATCGGAACCGCTGTGACGGTCCAGACCATGGTGTTCGGAAACTTCGGCGATGACTCGGGAACGGGCGTCTGTTTCTCGCGTGACCCGTCGACCGGGAAGAACATCTTCTACGGCGAGTATCTCATGAACGCGCAAGGAGAGGACGTCGTCGCCGGTATTCGGACTCCGAAGCCGCTCAAGCAGCTCAAGAAAGCGAATCCGCAGGTATACGAACAGCTTGTCGACGTGAAGGAGCGCCTCGAAGCGCACTACAAGGATATGCAGGACATGGAGTTTACCATCGAACGGGGAACTCTCTATATCTTGCAGACCCGCAACGGCAAGCGCACCGGTGTTGCCGCGGTGAAGATTGCCGTCGACATGGTCGAGGAAGGTAAGCTGAAGAAGGAAGAGTCGGTAACACGTGTAACGCCGAATCTCCTCGATCAGGTTTTCCATCCGATGATCGACCCGAAGGCGAAGAGTGGGGCAACCGTGCTCGCGCGCGGGCTCAACGCTTCCCCGGGCGCCGCGACCGGACAGATCGTGTTCACGGCTCAGGACGCCGAGAAATGGGTCGCCGACGGTAAGAAGGTCCTGCTTGTGCGCCGCGAAACCTCGCCGGACGACATCGGAGGCATGCACGCCGCCGAAGGGGTTCTCACCTCCACCGGCGGAATGACCAGCCACGCTGCGGTAGTCGGCCGTGGCATGGGTGTACCGTGCGTCGTCGGGTGCCGGGACGCGGAAATCACCGGTAAGTCGCTCGTTTTCGACGGTAAGAAGTTCAAGGAAGGCGATACCATTACTATCGACGGAACGACCGGCGACGTCTACGAAGGCGATCTTCCGCTTGTCGAGCCGAAGGTCAAAGGCGAGCTGACAACGTTCCTCGGCTGGGCGGATGAGGTTCGCCTGAAGGGGCGTCGTTCGAACGTCGACCAGGTCGGAATGAACGTGCGCGCCAACGCGGACACGCCCGGCGACGCGAAGAAGGCTCGGCAGTTCGGCGCTGAGGGGATCGGGCTTTGCCGCACCGAGCATATGTTCTTCGAAGAACGGCTCATCCACTTCCAGCAGATGATCGTCGCCGAAGACGAGAAGAGCAGGCGGGCTTCGCTCAAGAAGCTGCTCCCGTATCAGAAGAAGGACTTCAAGGGTATTTTCAAGGCGATGGAAGGGTATCCGGTGACGATACGCCTCCTCGATCCGCCCTTGCACGAGTTTGTTCCCAAGACGAAGCAGGGCATTAAGGAGCTTGCCTCCAAGGTAGGCATCTCGGCGTCCAAACTGCAGTCGAAGGTCGACTCGCTGCACGAAGCAAACCCCATGCTCGGACATCGCGGTTGCCGACTCGCCATCAGTTATCCCGAAATCTACGAAATGCAGGTCGAGGCGATCGTAACCGCCGCATGTGAAGTGCAGCAGGCAGGCACGAAGGTGCTCCCCGAGATAATGATTCCGCTCGTCGGTACGTCCGAAGAGCTCGAAATGCTCCGGGAACGCACCGAGGCGGTAGCGAAAGATGTGCTCGCCAGGAAGAAGGTTAAGCTCAACTATCTCATCGGTACGATGATCGAGGTGCCGCGCGCAGCGATCGTGGCCGACAAGATCGCCGAGAGCGCCGATTTCTTCAGCTTCGGTACGAACGACCTGACTCAGATGACAATGGGTTTCTCGCGCGACGACGTTGCGAACTTCCTCCCGCTCTATGTGGAAAAGGGAATCTTCGAGAAGGATCCGTTTCAGGTACTCGATCAGACCGGCGTCGGCCAGCTCGTCGAGCTCGGTGTCGTGCGAGGTCGCAAGACGAAGAGTGATCTCAAAGTCGGTATCTGCGGTGAGCACGGCGGTGAGCCGAACTCAGTCGAGTTCTGCTACAAGACCGGACTCAACTATGTGAGCTGTTCGCCGTTCCGCGTGCCGATCGCTCGCCTGTCGGCGGCTCACGCTGTTCTCAAGAACGGCTGAGGTTTCCGCAGCGGTTGTATCGGATGAGAGTGGGGCCGGCCGGCTTCCACCCTCCGCGCACTATGCACTATGGCGTCGTTCCCAAGTGGGGACGACGCCCTTTTTTTCTCGCGCGTTGTTTTGTGGGGGCGTGTCGGTTGAGGGAGGTTATTGATCTGAGTCGAAGACGACCGATCCTGTATCGAAACGGCTCGTGTCTACACTCTCTCGTGCTTTAGCTACGTCTGCCTGTTCGCGTGCTATATCGTAAAAGTGATAGATATACGCGGCCGGCTGGCCGTTCGTCGCGGCGCGTTTCTCGGTAACCTCGGCTCCGCGCTCGGCGGCGAGCTCCGAGACAACCCGGCGGACGATTTCGCGTGTCTGGGATGGTTCTATACCCGCAGTTTCGCCGACATCGATGAACTCCGGATCCACCTCCTCGGGCGACTCGAGGATCGCATTGAGTACCCGCTTGCGAACATTTTCGTACCGGGTCCGTTCGTTAAGCTTCTTTTCCCTGAGACGTCTGATCAGCGGGATCATGAAGAACAGTGCCGAGAAGACCGCCGGGACCAGCCCCATCACCCAGAAGACGATGGTAACCGCCGCAGCCGGAGTGGCGGTAATCTGCGCAAAAAGCGCCACGACGAGGAGGTAGAAACCTCCGAATCCCTCGGCAGTGAGTGAGGGTAGTGCGAATGTGAGAGCGGTGAAGTAGGTGCCGAAAAGCAGATTGAATCCGTTGAAGAAGCCTATCCAGCCGTTGAGCGACGACTTGTTGTTGTTGAATGGGATCAGCGGCTTCATCTCGCGCTGAAAAACGGAACCGAGACTGCTGTCCGATCCTTGATCGGCGGTCCTGAGGACCTCGTCGAAGCGGTAGATGAGCGAACCGTGCTCCGTGGCCTCCGGCTGGCCGTTGTATTCGACCAGCATCCGGTTCATCAGGATCTGAGCCTGATCGTACGACTGACCGGTAAGCCGCATAACGTCCTCGATCGTCGCTATCCCCGAGCTCTCTCGCAGAAACCCTATGAACGCCCGCCGCTCGCGCTGATCCCAGTCGGCCAACGGATTGCCGCTGCCGAAGACGAACGCGAACACCGATTGGTGCAATGGCGGGCCTTTCGGTTTCCTCCCGCGTGAATCCGGTCGCGAGCCGCTGAACAACCAAAGGTACAGAAAGAACTGTGCGATTCGGGTCGTCAGATAGAACATGCCGAATCCGCCGACATTTCCGCGTCCGCCTCCCCCTTTTGCCTGCGCGGCCATCGAAGCGACGACCGCCAGCACCATGAGAAGCACGAAGACAACGAAATAGCCGACGAGCATTACCATCGTCCAGACCTTGAAGCCGGTCTTGAGTACGCGGCCGGCCCACGCCCCGACCTTTCGGAGCAGTCGTTTCGTCTTCGGGATGAATCCGCTGACCTGATTCCGCAGGCCGTGCGGAAAGTGGTAGAGCACCTCGCCCGACTCAGTGACCTTTAGATGGCCCTGGTAGTCGTTCACGATTCGCTTGATCGTCTCTTCGACCTGGTATGTGGGGAGCCCGGTCTCGGCAACCAGATCCGCTACCGTCGCTTCGCGTTTGCGACGATTGAGAGTCCGGACCAGCCGCTGCTCGACCTTCCGCTCGTTGTACTCGTACACGGCCGTGCTCATATACCCATAATGTAGCTGGTCGACCGTGCAGGTATCAACTCGCAACGATTGGGAACCTGGGTTTTTGGACGATTATCCGCAACAAAACGGCGTTCCACCGCGCCGCAGACCGCGTTTGCCGCTTCGCATCGCAGAACGTCGGAGGTTCTTCGCCGTTATTTTGTGCCGTTAGCGCCCCGTGAGCCAGGCGATGGTGTTTCGCATTAGGCGTTGATACGACGGGTGTTCCCAGACAAGCTCGGAGTGTCCGAGCGCGATATGGGCAACACGTCCATCACCTTCGGATTTACTCCAGGCGAGTGGGCACGCCACGCCGCGGTCGATGCCTATGAGGTGCACATTGACTCGGTCTGCAAGTCGTTCCTTGTAGAACTCGTCATGCACCACAAAAGGGTCCATGCCTTCGGTAATCGGGTGATCGCCGAATACCGGGTATACCGGGAAGGAGAATTGTGGAGGATGTTCAACGAACGCACCGCCGGCCAACTCGGCGAGGGCGGTACTCGAATCGCCGATGACCGTTCCCGAGTGGTAGGGGAGAAATGCGCCGCCGGCACGGACCCATTCGCGAAGTGCCACAATCTGCTCGTCGCTCATCCCGAACGGTCCCGGCTCCTCGCGACCGTCGCCGTAGCGAGCGAAGCAGGTGTCGCTTATTACGATGTCGGGTTGCTCGGTGTCGAGATGGAGCAGTCGGTCGAGATCGTATGTGCTCTCTATCTGCCAATCACTCAACAGGTCACGAGCACTCGCGACAAACCCCTCGAAATCGTGCCAACTACCGCCCAGAAGAATCAATGCGCGCATCACTTGTCTCCTTTTTCCTTTACCACGGCAGACTATTGCCGTTTTGATCGAGATATATCGTTCCGTCTTCCGGAAAAGGGCCGAGAATGATCCCGGCTACCCGAGCCGCCGCTTCCGCCGGTGAGAGGTCCGCCTCCGGCCCACCCATCCCCGACCGAATCCAGCCGGGATGTACCGCCAGCACACCGAATCCGCGCGGTCCAAGGTAATTGTTCAGCAGACGGGTGGCCATGTTCGCGGCCGACTTCGACATGGAATAGGCGAACTCCCGGTCGCGCCGGCACGCCCCGATACTACCGGCCTCGGAGGTAATATTCACGATGCGCCGCGACCGGCCGTTTTCGAGCAGCGGGAGAAATGCCTGGATGACGCGGAGTGGACCGAACGCGTTTACCGCCATACTGCGTTCGAGGTGTCCGTCCGCGAGGTCCAACTCTTCGAGCGGAACGCGTTTGTCCTCCAGGTGCACGCCCGCGTTGTTTACCAGAATGTCCAGAGACTCGGTTTCGCGGGCGACCGCCGTGGCGGCCGAGCGGATCGAATCCGGCTTACTCACATCGAGATCGACAGGTGTGACCCGTCTATGATCGCTGATGCCGGTTTCCGAGCGGTAGAATCCGGCGAATACGTGGATGTCGTAGCGTAGAAACTCCTCGACAAGGGCGAAGCCGAGCCCTCCATCGGCGCCGGTTATAAAGAGCGCACGCGGTTGCTGTTTCACGTCGGGCGATTATACGGGTGCTGGACTACACTGTCGACGATCGGAATCCGATCGCCCGATGAAGGGCGCAACGGACGACAGAGACGGAGACTTTCGTTTCGCATCGCGGGCGTGGTAGTAAGGAGTGGTGATGTCGAGATCGGTGCGCCGCCACTACCCGCAGATCCTTGGAGCCACCCTTTTTCTTCGCAGCCGTTGCTGGTGTGGGAGTCGAGTGGCTCGGAGCTCCCTTCAGACCAGATGCCGTCGCCCAGTCGCGCAAGGAGCAGATCCTCTCGGCCCTGGAACAGCGTGAGCCGAGTCAGTGGGGGACACATCTCGACGGTGTTACCAGTACGTTCGACACCGACGAGCGAGAGGTCGCCCTGACCTTCGATGCCTGCAATTCGTTCTACGACGAGGAACTCATCCGTTACCTCGAGATCGAAGAGATACCCGCCACGCTGTTTCTTGCCGGTGAGTGGATCGACGCCCATCCGGATGAGGCGGGCAGGCTTGCCGACAGCCCTCTTTTCGAGATCGGAAACCATGGGCTCGAGCATCGGCCGTGCTCGGTATCCGGAGAAAGCGCCTGGGGCATCAAGGGGTCCGACAGCGTACGGGAAGCGCATCGCGAAATCGAGGCGAACGCGGAGAAGATAGAGGAGATCACCGGGCAGTCGCCTCGGTTCTACCGTTCGGGAACGGGCTACTACGACGAGGTATGCGTTGAGCTTGCCCGCGAGCTCGGCTACATAGTCGCAGGTTTCGACGTAGCGGGCGACCAGGGAGCGATGTTTTCCGCGGAGCAGATCGAGGCGGCACTGCTCGAAGCCGGAAGCGGCTCGATCATACTCATGCACATGAATGCCCCCGACAGCGCAATCCTCGACGGACTGCAGCGGGCGTTACCGCGGCTCGAGGAGAAAGGCTACCGCTTCGTTCGCCTCTCTGAGCGTTTGTACTGAGTTACATTGCAATGAGTTACATCGAGCCATATAGCGGTCGTGCCCGAGCACGCCACCGTGCACGAAAAGACCCTGCGGTAGCCGTGCGCCGGGCTCGCTCCCGGCTGCAAAGTTCTCCGTTCACGCCGCAAGCTTGCGCAAGTCACCCACCTGCAGAATCGGACCGGGCTCCACTCGGGCGCCGGCGTCCGCATAGATGAACTCGCCATCGAGAAGCAGCCGCGTCCGGGATTCTATAGTGATGCTCGGGTGGCTTTCGGCGACCACCTCTCTCGGAGTATCGGTGAGCATGAGTCTCGCGGCCACCGCCTCCCGCACGGCCTTCTCCGGCCGTTCGCCGGCGAGAACCGTGTTGACACCGTCGCCCTCATCATCGCCGAGGTACGACCGCCATAGCCCTGCAACACGCTGGTCGGCCGTGCAGAAGACCGCGCCGGGTAACTGCCCGTCCGGTAGACGCAGGTCATTACCGGTGCCGTCGGCGAGTTGGACGGGGTCGACGCCGCGGAGCCACTTCGGGAAGTGAACGCCGGCGCCGATACCCAGGACCCGCAGGACGGTCCAGCTGACCGGACCGATATACCGCGGCGCCCCGTCGGCATAGGCCGAGACAAAGCGGAGAAAGTATCCGGCACAGCTCAGAACGCATACCCGATCGCCTACCTTCAGCAAACGAACGGAGAGGCGCGGCAGCCGTCCGACATCCGGCAGTTCGTTCGCGAGCAACGGAAGGATCTGCTCCGGTTTCGGTTGTCCGGTAAGAGAGGCCAGCGCATTCGTCGATCCGGTCGGCAGTACGCTCACTACCGGCCAACGCTCCGGAGCGACGCTCCTGAACAGCCCGTTCAGCACGCTGAAGAGCGTACCGTCCCCGCCGGCAACGATCAGCCATACGACATGCCGCTCCGCCGCCTCGACGACAAACTTGTCGACCTTACTTCGGTCGGTCGCGGCACATGTGGCGACCGCGCACGGAAGGGTATCCAGAAGCTCATCGAAATCGGCTGGAGTTCGCCCCGCGGCGGCCCGCAGGCCACCGGCACGCGGATTGTACACAAGGGCCGACCGGGTATGATCGTTGATCGCCGCAGCTCGCTTCATACAGTGCCGTCACCGTGCCGGTCCGGCCGGGTAGCCGACACGACCGCAAACGGCAATCCGTAATCGAGGAGATGTTGGGGCTCGACCTCCGGAATCGCGCGGCGAAACAGCGTGCCGAGCTCGCTCAGGTTGGAGGTGCGGTACGAATGAATCCGCAGCTTGTCCGCGGCGATGCTGATCGCTCGATTAAACAGATGGTAGAACGTAAACGAACGGATTCGCGGCGGGTGTCCCAACGCGTACTGCAGGATATTCCGGTGCGGGAGGGCAACGACGAGACTACCGCGAGGCCTGACGAGCTCCCATGCGTCGCGCAGGATTCGAACCGCGTCTTCTCCACGCTGATAGAGACTTCGTTTGAAAAGCACCAGATCGGCGCCGTCCGGAAGAACCTCCTCTCCCAGGCTTGGAAGAATTCCCGGCTCGATGTTCGCCTGCACCTTGACGATACGCGGATCGTCCGGCACTTGCCGCAGCATTCCCTCGGTCACATCGATCGCGACTACCCGCTCCGCTCCGGCATCGACCATACGCTGTGCCGTCACACCCGGGCCGCACCCGCAGTCAGCCACCCGTGCGTTTTTCACTCTCGACCCCAGCCTATCTATGAGTGCCCGGTCGAATTCTTCCGAGACCTTTCCACCGGCACGCGCATAGAGCAGCGAGGAAATCTTCCATCCCCACATTTTCAATCTTCCCCTTATAATGATGCGCCTTATCGCCCCTTCGTGACAAGGTGCGACCGGATCATCATCCTGCAAGTGCTCCACCCGGGCTGCGTCTGTTGATTGGTAGTTACGCGCTATCCAATCTTCCCCCCCGGTACTGCGTACCGCCGGGCCGCAGGAATCGGGCGTAGTATACAGCCGTTCCGTCCGTGCGCTTTCGGGGATAGAGTCGGAAATGCTTCTTCACCGACGCCATAACAAACTCCTTGCGCGAGTACCTCCGGTGGTCCGGTTGGCTACATCGCGGCTACATCTGGGGTTTGCACGACGCCGGTTGTCCGGTAGTCGATTGGAGACGATCTGTAAGTGTCCATATTATAGACATTTATCAGATCGTACTATTGCCGCCGAACGGAATCGAACCGTTGACACAGGGATTTTCAGTCCCTTGCTCTACCGACTGAGCTACAGCGGCTTGTGATTGAAGCTGGTAGCGAATACTAAGAGAGCGTCTCATATATGTCAAGACGTCTTCCAACAAGGATTCTGTTGACCGGAAGGCAGGGCCGAAGCTACAGTGAATTCCACTGACTGGGAGGGCAGAATGGGTAATAGCGATCCGCGAATCGAAGCCTATCGACGGGCCTCCGGTGCTTCGGGCGGGACGGACGAAGCACGTCGTTCCGGCGAAGAACAGCATTCGGGCGAAGAACAACCTACCGGCGAACAACAGCATACCGGCGAGGAACAGCATTCGGGCGAAGAACAACCTACCGGCGAAGAACAGCGAAAGATCCGTCAGGTGGCGGTCTTTCTGAACGAGGTAGGTGCCGAGCAGGCGGCCGCTGTCCTGCGCCGCCTACCACCGAATATGGTGGAACGAATCGCTCACGAGTCTCTGCTTATGTCGCCTCCCGACGACGACGAGCGGCGTGAGGCGCTTCGTGCGTTCGGTACGACCGCAGACTCGGTCGGTCTCAATCGGATGACCGTCGCCCGCTCGAAGGCCGGGAGCCTCAATGAGACCGACGGCTCGGTGGCGGCGTCGGGTACAAAGGGCGCCCCGCCGGCGTCCGGGGCGAGCCCGTCGGACACTGGTTCGCCGGCCGTGGGCGCTTCAGGTGCAACCGCCTCAGTCGAAACGTCGTCGCCGAAGTGGATGCACGCGTATGAGGTGCTCGAGAAGGCGTTCGGGAGCGAACGCGCCGATCAGATTCTGCACAAGGCGGTCCCCGAGGCGGGCAGGATGCGATTTGCCTTTCTCGGGGAGCTGGATATCCCGCAGCTCACTACACTGCTCGGCGAGGAGTCGGAGGGTGTCCTGGCACTTGTCGTCAGCCAATCGGAACCCGAGGTCGCCTCGAGGGTGGTTCAGGCCGTGGAACCGACGAAGCGCCGTGGTATCGTCGCGCGTGTCGCGCGGATGAAAAGCATTCAACCGACGGTCGCTCAAAAGGTGAGCGATTCTCTGAAGGAGCGCTGGCGTCAGATCGGCACCGAGCGCAGCACCGAAGCGGGAGGTGTCTCCACGCTGGCCGAGATCATGAAGCATATGGGGGACTCGGCCCTTCTCGATGCGCTTTCACGTGACGACCCGCAGCTCAGCGAGGCGATTCGGGACCAGATCTACAGTATCGAAACTGTCCTGCAGGTCCACGATCGACAGTTGGCGGAGATTCTTGGTACCTTTGACGACCGAGCGATCGCATTGCTCCTGAAGGGAAAGAGTGACGATATTCGGGGCAAGATCATGCGGAATATCAGCGATCGACGTGCGACGATCGTGTCCGAGGAATATCGCGACCTGGGGCCGCAGCGGCGCGAGGATGTCGAGGCGGCGACGCACGATTTCGTGGCGAAACTCCGGGACCTTGCCGATAGCGGCAAGCTACTTGTGAGTGACCCGGATGACGATTATATTTGATGGAACCATTCTGGAGGTTTGACACAGGTGCTTTCTGTTCGCATGGCGTATATTCTCTGGCTCCCGTCACTTTTCGGCGTTTGCGGACTGCAGAGATTCTATCTCGGGAAGTTCGGCACCGGCCTCCTGTACCTATTTACCGGCGGCTTGTTCGGTCTCGGCACGTTGTACGATGCATTTACGCTCCCGGACCAGGTGCGTGAGGCGCGTCTGAAGTACCGGTATCAGGCGGCACTCGACGCCGGGGACCGCGCATTCTTCCGGCGGCTCGGACTCGAAGTCGAAGACTCGGAGAGCGCCGGGCGTAGGGGATCGCGAAAAGAGAGCGTCGAACACGTAATCCTCCGAATAGCCAAGAAGAACCGCGGACTCGCGACGCCGGCCGAGGTGGCGCTCGAGAGTGGTGTCAGCGCCGACGAGGCCAAAGAGCACCTTGAGCAGCTTGTCAACAAAGGCTTTGCCGAGGTGCGTGTCCGTCGGAGCGGAACCATCGTCTACGTGTTCCCCGACTTTCTAGATGACGAGACCGGCGCTCAGCTCGAAGACTTCTAAACGTAGCTATTTCAGGGACTTTGCTATGACTGCGAATGAACTCCGACAGAAGTATATCGATTTCTTCCTATCGAAAGACCACGCTCAGATCGCGGGGAAGTCGCTTATTCCCGAGAACGATCCGACGGTTCTTTTTACGACCGCCGGCATGCATCCGCTGGTTCCTTATCTGCTGGGTCAGGAGCATCCGGCCGGTTCGCGCCTGGTGAACTATCAGCGCTGCGTTAGAACCGGCGATATCGACGACGTCGGCGATTTCAGCCATCTTACGTTTTTCGAAATGCTCGGCAACTGGTCTCTCGGCGACTACTTCAAGGAAGAGTCGATTCGAATGAGTTTCGAGTTTCTCACCGAGTGGCTCGGGCTACCGGCCGACAAACTGTCGATAACCTGCTTTGCCGGCGATGAATCGGTCCCGCGCGATGAAGAGTCGGCGGCGGTGTGGCGATCGCTCGGCATTCCCGATGAGCGCATCTGGTTTCTCGGGCGGGAGGACAACTGGTGGGGCCCTGCCGGTGCGACCGGTCCGTGCGGCCCGGACACCGAGATTTTCGTCGATACGGGCGTCGACGGCGGGCCCGACAGTCGACCGGGCGGCAACGATGGGAAGTACATGGAGGTGTGGAATAACGTCTTCATGCAGTACAACAAGCTCGAAGACGGGTCGTTCGTCGAGTTGTCGAGACGGTGCGTCGATACCGGAATGGGGATCGAACGAACGATTACCATGCTTCAGGGTAAGCGTAATGTCTACGAAACGGAGGTGTTTACCCCACTTCTCACTCGAATCGGTGAGTTGTGCGGGAAAGACTACGGCGACGATGCCGAACTCGACCGCGCCTTTCGCATTGTAGCCGATCATGTGCGCACGGCTATGTTCATCCTCGCCGACGAGCGCGGGGTAGCCCCAACCAATGTTGGTGCCGGATACGTCCTTCGCAGACTGATTCGTCGAGCGGTCCGGTTCGGTCGCAAACTCGGCTTCGATGGACCATTTCTTACCGAGCCGGCGCAACTGGTGCTCGAGATGTATGACGAGCCGTATCCGATGTTGGCCAACCGTGCCGAAGAAGCGATCCGGGAGCTCCGTGCCGAGGAAGAACGCTTTCTCATGACTCTTAAGAAGGGCGAGCAGGAGTTCGACAAGTTGCTTCCGAATCTTCGCAAGAGCGACACCGGCGTGATTCCCGGCCGGATTGCGTTCAAGCTGTACGACACCTACGGCTTCCCGATCGAAATGACCGAGGAGCTTGCCGCCGAGCAGGGCATGAGTGTCGACCGGGACGGTTTCGAGGAGGCATTTCGGAAGCATCAGGAGAAGTCGAAGCTGGAAAGCGACAAGGTCTTCAAGGGCGGTCTCGCCGACCGAACCGACGATACGACCAAGCTGCATACCGCGACACACCTGCTCCATCAAGCACTTCGTGATGTACTCGGCGACCATGTCGCGCAGAAGGGCAGCAATATTACCCCGGAGCGGCTGCGATTCGACTTCTCGCACGGCGAAAAGATGACGCCCGATCAGATTCAGGAAGTCGAACGTATCGTCAATCGGCAGATAGAGCGCGATCTGCCGGTATCGTGGCGAACGATGAAACTCAGCGACGCCCGGGCGGAAGGGGCGGTTGCGCTCTTCGTCGACAAGTACGATGAGGATGTCAAAGTCTACGACATCGGCGACTATTCGCGAGAGGTGTGCGGCGGACCTCATGTCGAGCGAACCGGCGATCTGGGGCGTTTCCGCATCCAGAAGGAGCAGTCGAGCTCTCAAGGGGTGCGGCGGATTAAGGCGGTACTCGAGCCGAAGGCGTAGTCGCCGGCTTCAGTGTTGCGTGATGCGCTCGTACATGTCCGAGACGCTCTTGTTCTTCAATCCTTGTGAGAAGTAGCGCTCGAGAATCTCTCGTGCCTGGGCGTTCCGTCCCAGATGCAGTGCACAGTCGGCGGCTTCGAGATAGATCCGGTGGTTTTCCGGATCGGTTTCCAATAAACCAAGCAAGCTCTGCAACGCCTCCTCGTACTGTTCACGTTTCTTCGAAATGAGTGCGAGGCCGAGGACCGCGTACGCATCAAACTCGATATTCAGCGCGCGCTTATAGTACATGCTCGCCGTATCGTCCTCACCCATACCGCGGTAGGCGTCACCGGCGCGTGTGAGAATCACTTTGTTTTCAGGATTCTGCTCGAGTATACGATTCCAGTATTCGAGCGATTTTTCGGGACGATTGAGCCCGCGATAGCAGTCGGCGATTCCGAATAGCGCATAGAAGTTATTCGGCTCACGTTCGATGG
>PUOG01000154.1 GCA_003552745.1 Spirochaetaceae bacterium | reverse complement strand
CGCCACGCGTTGCGGGAATACGGTGACCCGACCGTATGCAAGGATCGCCGTGTTCTCGCTCTGCTGAAGAGCAAACGACTCTATTTTCGCTATACCGTCTGCCACAATTCTGACGACGTGAACGATGTACTCTCGTACTTGAGCACATTGAATCCGCGGGCTGTCGGCGAAATCGAGCCGAGCGGCCGATATCGCGAAATATACGTCAGCGTGCAGTCGGTCGGCGGAATGGTCGACATCGCGTAGGCTGCGCCGATTTCCGGTTCACGCCCGTGTTCGCGAATCAGTCACCGGTGTCACCGGAGAGACCGAGGTCATCGGCGACGGTTTGCATCCCCTTCAGGGTGTGTTCGATGACCTCCGAGAGCTCCATGCCGAGCATCTCCGCTCCTTGCTCGATGATCTCACGGTTTGCTCCGGCTGCGAAGCCGGACTCCTTCCACTTTTTCTTCACCGATTTCGGCTTCATGTCGAGAATGCTCTTCGACGGTCGGACGAGCGCCGTGGCGGTGACCAGACCGGTCAGCTCGTCGATCGTATAGAGCACCTTCTCCATCGCATGTTCGGGCTTTTCATCGGTGAACATTCCCCACGCGTGGGACATGACCGCCCGGATGTAGTCGTCCGGCCATCCTTCTTCGGTCAGAATACGACGCGTATGCGTACAGTGCTCGTCGGGGTGTTCCTCCCAATCGAGATCGTGTACGAGTCCGATCGCCCCCCACTTCTCGACGTCTTCGCCGAAATGATCGGCGAAGTGCCGCAACACCGCTTCCACGGCGAGGCAATGCTTTCGAAGGTTCTCGTTCTGGATATGCTCGTGGACGAGACGCAGCGCATCATCGCGCGTCGGCTTTTTCCCGGTCACTGTTTACCTCCTCGAAGATCCCGTTCGTACGGTTCTTACGAACCGACCCTGACTCGAATACTCTCCCGTTCATGACTATGTAGACCCCGGGCGGACACGATTGTGCGGCGGCGAAGGCTCCTCCGAGATTGAAAAGGGCGTCACTGCCGTTGACCGCATACGGGACCATCGCGCCGGTGAAGACGATTGTCTTCTCGAGGCGAGCCGCCGCGACCACCGCCGCCGTCTTCGTCATTGTATCGGTACCGTGGGTTACGATGACTATCTCTTCGGCGCATTCGCGACAGGCGTCGACGATCACCTGTCGGTCGTGATCGTCCATCTCGAGACTGTCCTTCAAGAGTCGCACCTCCGGACGCGTATCTACGGTGCAATGCACCATTTGCAGTATGTCCGGTAGATGGGTCCGTGAAAGGGTCAACTCCCCGCGCAACGAATCGTACGCCTTATCGAACGTACCTCCGGTGATGATGACTCGGATCGGTCCTGGGCTACTCAATCGGCTATTCCATCTGATAGTTGAAAAAGTTTATCACAAGTCGTTGAAACGGCACGACCTGATGTATCTCGGCACGATGCACGAACTCGAGCAGCTGCTCGTCGTCGCCATCGTCACTGTCAACCGGATCGACGTCCAGGTTCCAGATGTAGCGTCGCGAAGCGCTCAATGCATCACACATCCGGCGTCGGAACAACTCGAAGAGCTGATGGTACCACTGTTCGCTGAACGGCGCGTTGCGTCTGCAGATCCGGTCGTACTCCTCTGTGGCGAGATCGGTGTGGTAGGTCAGCAATTCGGGGTCGGCGTTACGGAACTCCTCGGTCAGTCGCTCCCGTACCGAGTGGCGAACGTCGGCGACGAGTGTTTCCGAGATCTGGAAGTACGGAAGGAGAACACGCACCCGAGCGGTGAGGTACACGATGCTTTCGAAGTAGGCGATGCTCAGATTGACCGGAATCGCATTCGCCTCCGGAAACGAAAGCGTCACCTCCTCGGCGTACTCAAAGAGAAAAGCGGTGAGTTCATCGGGAAAACGTGCCTGGTCACTCATCCATTACGTACCGTTGTCGAGCGTATCATCTCGGGGGTTCGCTCGTACACCGGCAGTGTGTCACCTGCACCTTGACAGCAGCCGCGCCCACTGGCGACATTGTAGCCACTTTGTCCGAAGCACCCCGCCTATACGAAGACGAGCACATGATCGCCGTCAACAAACTCGTGGCTGCTCCTACGCAGGTGAACCGCCCCGGTTCCGTCGCACCCATCTCGGTCGGAACGCTCTACGATGTTCACCGGCTCGATACACCGGTGAGCGGTGTAGTGCTCTATGCGCGGACCCGAACGCTCGCCGCCGGTCTCAGTGAGATTCTTCGTCGCGGAGAGGTACGCAAAACGTATTGGGCTGCGGTTGAGTCACCGCCCGATCCGCCCGCCGGCCGCCTCGTACACTATCTCGTGCACCGGCACAAGGAGAACCGCAGTCTCTGGTATAACGAGCCGACGCCGGGCGGTAAGCGGTGCGTCTGCAGCTATACGACCATCGGTGCGAGCGACCGTTACTGGTTCGTGGAGCTCAATCCGGAAAGCGGGCGTACCCATCAGCTTAGAGTTCAGCTGTCCGCGATCGGCTGCCCGGTCAAGGGTGACCGGAAGTACGGTGCCCGACGCGGAAACCGCGATCGTATGATCCACCTGCATGCTCGCGAGTTGTCGTTCCGGCATCCGATCCTCGGCCACCCGATCAACATTGTGGCGGCACCGCCGGAGGATCGGGTATGGGACTCGCTTCAGGAACAGTTCAAGCGTGCGTGAGGACCAACCCTCGAACTCCCCGACTTTTCGCCCGACGAACGATCCGCAGCGGCAATCGATACTTCTCGAGTCGCGAAATCGTTGCCGAGGCACCGGCAAGAATCAGCGTACCACCGTTTCGCGAGACGGCCTCCGCGACTTCGACGAGCTCCTCGAAAAACGGTGTATGCGGCTCCGGAACGACAGGCAGAACGACGAGCGATCCCGACTCTACGAAGTTCCCGATCCCGAGAGGTCGTGCGCAAATCTCCGATGTGTGCGGAACTCCGGAGACGTCGTTCAGCGTTTCGAGTGCGTAGCCGGCGAGCGTATTGCGACAGGCGAGGAGGAACGACCTCGGGCGCTTCTTTTCCGAAAGACGCGATAGTATCAGCGGCAGGTGTCCTCCGCCCGGTTCGTAGAGAACGACGCGACGATCGGCGCAATACTCGATGGCGAGACGGGTGAGCATTGCGGTCGTGTATGAGGGACCGTCGTATTCGGCGAGGCCGAGGGCCGGCGTGAACTCGTAGGTGATACCGCGATACTCGAGTGTGCGTCGCTCGCCCCGCCGATACACGTCCTGCGCCTGGGAGAGCACGTCCCCCAAAGTGGGAGTGTGCTCGACCGCGAAGACAGTGTGTCCGGAGAAGGTGCGCTGCTCGAAACGAGCCGACCGTGACTCTAGGTGTGCCGCGAGGCGATCGGCGATCGGGTTGACCACGACGATCAGCAGGCGTCCCGACGGTGCGAGGTGGGCGAGCGCGTGATCGACCATGTGGTCGTGTACCGCCTCTCCGGCCTTCGCCGGGAGGTTACAAACGATCAGGTCGCTCTCGAATCCCTCGCCAACGCCTGTCGGTTGAGCATGCGGCAATACCCGACACGGAAGGGCATTCCGTTCGGCGTTCCGGACAGCGAGCGCGACGGCCAGCGCATCGCGATCCTCGAGGTGTAATTCGCCGGCAGACAACCCGCCGGCGGCACAAATGCCGAGCACTCCGTTTCCGCACCCGATGTCGTATACCCGGTCGAATACTTCTTGATCGGACCCGGCTTCTATCCGCTCATCGAGTACGCCGAGGAGAGCTTTCGAGCCGTCGTCGATGCGATCGCTGCTGAAGAGGGCGTGGCTGAGACCGAACTCGTATCTCTTCCCCCGCCATTTGAACGGCTGGAACTTATAGAACCATTCATCGAGCTCGGGCGCCATATCAGTACACACGCCGGCCGTTGGCGACGGAAGAATCGGGCCGAAGGCACACGACCCGACCGTGTTCGTCGTCGACACCGAGTACCAGGCATTCGCTCGTGAGCCCTGCGATGCGGCGCTTACCGATATTCACCGCGGCGATAACCTGCTTGCCGAGGAGGTCGTCGGTCGAGTAGCGGTCGGTGAGCTGCGCGCTGCTGTTCATAACGCCGAGCGGCCCGAAGTCGAGGCGGAGGCGGTATGACGGTTTGCGCGCCTCGGGAAAGTCCTCCGCCTGTACAACGGTCCCGACGCGCAGGTCGAGCGAGAAGAAGAGATCCGGAGCTACCTCCTCTTTACGATCGGGGATCGGTTCATGCTCGGACACGCGCACCTAACTCCGCTCTTCAGCGTGGTCACCGACCTCGATTACCACCTTGCCGAGCACGCTCCCGGACTCGAGCGCAGTATGTGCCTGTCCCACCTCGTCGAGCCGGAATCGTCGGCCGTCAACAACCGGTCGAAATCGATTGGAGAGATTCCAGCGACCGAGCGTCTCGAGAATGTGGCGCTGGTGTACCATGGCGGGTGTATTACCCGTGAGCTGTGGCGCGGCCATGAACACACCGCTGAGGGTCAGGTCTTTCTCGTGGATCGGAGCGAAAGTACCGGTGGTGCGCATCGCGATCCCTGCGACCCGTCCTCCGATGCGCGCGGCCTGCAGGCTCTTCTGCAGCGTCTCCCCCCCAACGGTGTCGAATACGACGTCGAAGCCGCGTCCGCCGGTGAGACGTTGGACGTAGTCGTCGACCGACTCATCACGATAGTAGATAACCTCATCCGCCCCGAGCTCGGAGGCGATATCGGCCTTCTCTGCCGTGGAGACCGTAGTCGCCACGTG
>PUOG01000181.1 GCA_003552745.1 Spirochaetaceae bacterium | reverse complement strand
AGGCAGTTGCTCTATCCCCTGAGCTATGGGCGCCGGGACAATCATGTCGGGATGGCCGGATTCGAACCGGCGATCTCCTGCTCCCAAAGCAGGCGCCTTAGCCACTAGGCCACATCCCGGAGGGCAAGTTTCGGCGAGTATAGAAGAGGCACTACGGGGCGGTCAACGATCTACACTCGACGATCGACACTCGACGCGTCTATCACGCTTCGATATTCTCCCGCCTTATGAACGATTCGGCGAACGGTGACTACCGCAACGTGCTCCGCGAACGCGTCCGGGAAGTGCACCGGCGATTGCAACAGCATTACCCGGAAACACGCACGCTGCTGCAGTTCGAGAACGGCTATCAGCTTCTCACAGCGGTGATTCTCTCGGCGCAGACCACGGATGCGTCGGTCAACAGCGTCACCCCGGAGCTGTTCCGGCGATACCCCGACCCGTTGTCGCTCGCCGAAGCGAATCTCGCCGAGGTCGAGAGAATGGTCAAACGCACCGGATTTTTTCGATCGAAGGCGAAGAACATCACAGCCACCGCACGAGGACTCGTTGAACAGTTTGGCGGCGAGGTTCCCGAAGCAATGGAAGAGTTGTTATCGCTCCCCGGGGTCGGCAGGAAGACGGCCCATGTCGTCCGTGGGACTCTGTTCGGAAAACCGTCAATCATCGTAGATACTCATTTCGGTCGCGTGACGCGTCGATTGGGACTGACCGTCGAGAGCGATCCGACGAAGATAGAGCGCGCGCTCGAGCCGATCATTCCTTCGGAGATTCAACACGGTTTCAGTATGCGCGTGAACTTCCACGGTCGCGATTGCTGCAGCTCACGCAAGCCCGCCTGTTTTCGCTGTCCGATCGAGGATCTCTGTCCGTACGACGAGAAAAGAATGTCCGAGACGTAATACGCCGGCGGCCGGTAAGCGTACTGACGATCGGATTATCTGAGTAGAGAGGCAATATCGGACACCCGGTGTAGATTGTGTTCCTGCATGAAGGCATGGATTCCGTCGATCGTCTTTCGGGTAACAGTCGGATCTACGAAGTTTGCCGTACCAACCTGGACGGCCACCGCTCCGGCGAGCAGATACTGAAGCGCGGCGTCCGGTCCGTCGATCCCGCCGATGCCGATCAGCGGAATCCCAACCGCCCGTGATACCCGGTAGGCAAGTGCGACGCCGATCGGACGCACGGCAGGGCCGCTGAGACCTCCGGTCTTCCCTGGCAGTACGGCTTTCAGTTGTTCTACGTCGATCGCCATTCCGACAAGCGTGTTCATGCAGCTGATAGCGTCGGCACCTGCGGTTTCGGCGGCACGAGCGATTTCCGCCGGATCGGTGACGTTTGGCGTCAGCTTGACGATCACCGGCCGATCCGTCGCTGCTCGGACACGAGCTGTCACCTGCTCTACGAGTTGCGGATTGGTGCCGATTGCCAGGCCCCCGGCCTTTACATTCGGACACGAGACGTTCAGCTCGTATCCGGACAGCGGAGCGTGTTCCTCGAGATACTCGACGGTCCTCACATAGTCGTCTTCGACATCGCCGGCGACGTTTACGAAAACGGCGCAGGCGCGTTGACGCAGCGAGGGGAACTTTTCGGTAACGAAGCGCTCTTGTCCTACATTGGCAAGTCCGATGGAGTTCAGCAGTCCCGCGGTTGTCTCTACGATCCGGGGAATCTCATTTCCGGGGCGTGGCGTGCAGGTGACCGCCTTCGTGTACAGCGCGCCGATCGAGTCGATATCGATGAGTTGCTCGTACTCGCTGCCGTACCCGAACGTACCGGAGGCAACACCGACCGGATTCTGCACTGTCGTACGTCCGATCGTCACACTCAGGTCCATGCGATCTCCTCCGAGTCGAATACCGGTCCCTCCGTGCACACTCGTGCGAACTCGGCCGGCCCACGTACTCTGACCGCGCATCCCATGCACGCGCCGACCGCGCAACCCATCGTCTGTTCCACACTCACCCAGCACATTTCGTTGCGTGCTTTCGCGTGCTGATGAACGGCGCGCAGCATCGGTAGCGGACCGCAGGCAAAGTACTCCAAGCGGCGTTCGAGAAGATCCGTTCGGTTCACCAGCGCATCGGTCACCGTACCGTGTACCCCCGCGCTACCGTCGTCGGTGGCAAATACTGTCTGAACGAGTCCGAATTCCGTCCGGTCCGGCACGATTCCGTTCGTGCGGGCGCCGACGAACAGTACCGCTTCTTGCCCTGCACCATACAACTCGGCGGCGAGGTAGAATATGGGGCCCATCCCTATTCCACCGGCAATCAGCACCGGCAGCGCTTCCGAACGAGGCGATGGGAACGGCACACCGAGTGGAGCCAGGATATCGATGGATTCGCCGGGAAGCCGTGTGGTAAGCTGCCGCGTGGCCGTACCGCGGCGCTCGTAGAGCATTGATGCCGTCGATTGCTCGCGGTCAAAGCCACTGAAAGCGAACGGTCGACGTAGAAGCGGAATCGCATACTCGGAAACGCGAACCGTGAAGAACGAACCGGGCAAAGGTGGCGGCACGTCACACGGCCAGTCGAAAGTCATCTCGAAATATCCGTCGCTGACCGGGGAGTTTGAGCGTATTTTCGCGGTTAGGTGTATCATTCGCCGTTCCGCGTGCAGAGTAAACACCGAGCATACGTGTGTAAAGAAGCTTTCCGGATTGACCGATTCTCAAGACAAGGAGCAGTAGATTACAATGAGCACCACGCCCTCCTCACGCATGCAACAACGGATGCAGGAGCTCGCGGAGAGGTTCGCTTCAGAGCTGCCCGGTCGCATCGTCGACCTCGAAGAAACGGTTAAAAGACTACTGAGTGAAGACTCGGAGGATGCCCGATACGGTGTTCAGATCCAGGCACACAAACTCGCCGGTGCGACTGCCACATTCGGCTACACCGAATTGTCGAAGATATCGGCGAATCTCGAGCATTGCATTCAATCGGGATGTAATCACGCGGAAGTCGAGGAATACATGAGAAGGATCCGACAGGCGGTAGAGGGCGACGTGAAAGCCGAATTCTCGACTCCGAAAGCGCGATCGCGTGCCGTGAGCACCGGTCCGAAACAGTTTCGTGTCGTTCTTCTGATCGATGATCCCGCTTCCGGTGCCGAGCTTCAGGAAATCGAAGAGCAGCTTGGATTCTTCGGACTCGAGACCGTGCGTGCAACGAACGCGGAGACAGTTCGCGCAGAACTCGAAACCGGGGTGGCAATTGTGCTGCTCGGAGGTCTCGATACCTTCGCGAAACTGTCTGCCGAGGGCGTGTCGTTCACCGAGTGGAAGAACGAGTTCGGCCCGTGCCTTTCGCTGATCGCGCTCTCGCTCGAAGACTCGTTCGAAACGCGTCTGAATGCTATTCGATGCGGCGCCGACGCTTTCGTCACATATCCGGTCGATATACCACGTTTGATCGACAAGATCGATGAGTTCGATGAACAGGCAAACCCCAAGCCTTTGCACGTGCTTATCGTCGATGATGACATCGATCAGGTTTCACAGATCGCTTATACCCTCCAACAGGCGGGTATGATAACTTCCGTCGCTTCCGATCCGTCAAAGGTTTTTTCTCATATCGTGGACTCGAAGCCGGAGCTGATCATTGTAGATGTTTACATGCCGGAGTGCAGCGGCATTGAGCTTGCTCGTTTGATTCGTCAGCAGGAGTCGTTCGTCGGGGTTCCGATCGTGTTCCTCTCGATAGAGGACGATGTAGCGAAACACATGGAGGCGATGAGTCAGGGGGGTGACGATTTTCTGGTCAAGCCGATAAACCCGGATGTCCTGACGGCGACGGTGCGTATCCGCGCCCAACGCACCCGTCAAATGCGCTACTTCATGGAGCGGGACTCTTTGACCGGCATGCTGAACCACACGCACCTGAAACAGTATCTGGAACGGGAGCTGCAAAGAGCCGAGAGAATCGAGGGAAGTGTAAGCTTTGCGATGATCGATCTCGACAATTTCAAGTACGTGAACGACACCTACGGACACCTAACCGGGGACCGGGTTCTCAAGAGCCTGAGTCGATTGCTTTCGGAACGACTTCGCAAAACGGATGTTATCGGTCGCTACGGTGGGGAGGAGTTCGGTGTCGTACTGTTCAACAGCAACGCCGAGACTGCGGCAAAGGTCGTAGATGACCTTCGAGAACGCTTCAGCCAAATTGTGCACAGGGCCAAAGATGCCGAGTTCTGCGTAACCTTCAGTTGCGGGATCGCATCGTACCCCGATGTCCCCGATGCCGCATCAATCACCGAGTTGGCCGACCGGGCTCTGTACCAGGCGAAGCAGACCGGGAAAAACCGGGTAGTTTCAGTTTAGTCACCAGGAGTGTTAGATGGAATAGGTAAGCTGCTCCTCGTGTTTCTGCCGCTCGGTGACCAGCTCGTCGAGTGTGATCTGCAGTTGGGTTCCGATTGCCGTGGAGATATCCTGCCAGAAGAAGTCGAGCGACTTCGCGCACTCGTTTTCCGGTACGATTTCCAGGCGCCCCTCGAGACTCGATAGCACTTCGAGAACCGTGATCTGTCCTGGATCGCGTGCGAGTGCATATCCGCCCTGCGCACCGCGATAGCTTTCGACGAGACCGGCTTTCTTCAGAGTGACCAGTATCTGCTCGAGATAGTGCTGCGGAATACCGTGCGGCTTGGCGAGGTCCCGGATCTGTGTCGACCCGAGATTCCATTTCGTGGCGAGTTCGACCATTGCCGTAAGTCCGTAAACGCCCTTTGCTGATACACTGAACAAGTTTCTCTCTCCTGCGAATATGGTGAATT
>PUOG01000306.1 GCA_003552745.1 Spirochaetaceae bacterium | reverse complement strand
TCACCGACGCCGACCCGCCGCGCCATTCGGTCTCCCAGGCGTTCTGCAGTGCACTTCCGGTCAGCTACACCGGTATTCCGAGCGATCGCTGGAGAGCGTTCGCCACCCTCGTTCTGGAGGCCGCCTATGAGGCAACACTCCTTGCGGCGGTCCTGAACTCGCACGAGAACGGCTCCAATCTCGTCTATCTTACGCACCTCGGCGGCGGGGCATTCGGTAACGAGCGGAAGTGGATCGACGCGGCGATGCAGCGGGCGCTCGCGAGCGTGGAGAACGTCAACCTTGATGTGCGTGTTGTGCAGTACGGTTAAGCGTATCGTCTCTCAGATTCCGCGCTCCGGCTGTTACAGAATTGACAGCCGGTCGGAGTGATTCTACCATTCTCGAATCCCGCTCCCGACATGGATGGTTTGTCATGACTGCTGCAGAGGCCGCTTCGCGCATCGAGTCGGACTTCCGGAGAGAGGCCGGCCGGAACGCGAATCCGAGAAATGCATATCTTCGCGTCTATTCCGGGAAGCTCGGAGTCGATCTCGATATCGCCGAAGGAAAGACAGGTGATACCGATGCCCACCCTGGCCAGGCGGTATATCTCGCGAGTGTCGGCAAGCTGTTCACCGCCACGATCGTAAGCATGCTGAGTGAGCAGGGCGAGCTGTCATTCTCTGATCGCGTCTCGCGGTACCTCGACGCAGAGCTCATGAACGGTCTTCATGTCCTGAACGGCACAGACTACTCCGGCGAGATCTGTATCCGCCGGCTGCTCAACCAGACATCCGGATTGGACGACGCGTTCTGGCCACTACTGACAAAGCTCACCGAGGAGCCGTCGATGCGGATCACCCCGCGCGAGGCGGTCGAATGGGGCAAGCGAAATCTCTCTCCCAAGTCGAAGCCTGGAGAAAAGCACTACTACTCGGATACCAACTTCTATCTCCTCGGGCTGATCGTCGAGAGTATTACGCAGAAGCCGTTCCACGAGTCACTTCACCGGCTTATCTTCGAACCGCTCGGCATGGGGAGCGCGTACATGGAGGGGGTCTCCGAGCCCGCCGTCCCGACGAACCTTCCGCCGGCGGAGTTTTACTCCGGCGGCATCGATTACTCGAAGTTACCCGGCTTCGCCCAGATCGATCACGCCGCGGGTGGGGTGCGCGCAACTCTCGACGACGCTCGAACGTTCATGACCGCGCTCGTTAATCATCGGCTCGTGAGTGCCGCGACACTCGAGACGATGCTCTCCGACGATGCGTCGTCCATGCCCGGTATTCGCTACGGCTATGCGGTCTGGAAGTTCGTTACCGTTCCACTGCTCGCCCCGGCGAAGTACAACTGCTGGGGATGCGTCGGCGTTACCGGGACGTTCATGTTCTACCATCCGACCACCGAATCGTATGTGATCGGGAGCTTCAACGACGACCGCTACAAATCGAAGGCGTTGCGGTTCATGCTCTCAAAGGTGATCAGGCCGCTGACGAAAGTGTAAAGGGCGGTTTGATCGGCGGCGTACTCTCTTCTCGCAGTTGTCGCCAGGAAGCTCACCGAGAGGAGCGCTTATGGGCAAACAGTGGAATGACCCGTGGTATCGGCACGTGTATCGCTGGGGACAGACGAACCTTACCGAGATCGACCCTGTTCGCTACGACGCCGAGTGGTGGATCAAGCAGTGGCGCAGGACAGCGATTCAGGGAGTCATTGTTAACGCCGGCGGAATCGTCTTCTACTATCCGAGCAAGTACCCGGAGGTGCACAGGGCCGCCTACCTCGGTGATCGTGATCTGTTCGGCGAGATTACCGAGCTCGCCCACAAAGAAGGACTCGCCGTGCTTGCCAGAATGGACTCGAATCGAGTACATGAGCCGTTCTTCATCGAGCATCCCGATTGGTGCGCTCGAGACGAGAATCAGGTTCCGTATCGAGCCGGGGAGTTGTACGTGACCTGCGTGAACAGCGCGTACTATCTCGAGTTTCTACCCGATGTGCTGCGAGAGATCGCATCGCGGTACCGTCCGGAGGGGTTCACCGATAACAGTTACAGCGGACTCGATCGCAATCACATATGCTTCTGCGAGAATTGCGCGCGACGATTCAAGGATGAATGCGGGCTCGACCTGCCGCGCGAGAAGGATTGGGATGATCCGACGTTCAGGCAGTGGATAGCCTGGAATTACGAGTGCCGTGTCAGGAATTGGGACATCAATAACGACGCGACCAAATCCGCCGGTGGGAAGGAGTGTCTGTGGGTCGGAATGAACAGCGGAGACTTCATCAGCCAGGGGATTCGCTTTCGTGAC
This sequence comes from Spirochaetaceae bacterium, assembly GCA_003552745.1. Classification (GTDB taxonomy): domain Bacteria; phylum Spirochaetota; class Spirochaetia; order DSM-27196; family SKKC01; genus SLAN01. Next base: position 2,515 of record PUOG01000306.1, on the reverse strand, counting down.
AGCAAGCGTATCTTCGAACGGTCGGAGATCATTATGGCAGACCATCAGTCCCGCCCGATGATCCCCGGCTTCAGGCAGAACGGTGAGGCGGGAAAGATGATGCATGGCCTCATCGGTTGGGACAAGCTGATACCCGAGAGCATGGCGATGTATCAGCACGGCCACGGGCAGCCGGTTTTCCGAGTCGCATCGAAACCGGAGGCGGAAGTCCGATTGTGGGCGGTTGAGGGGTTCGCCGGTACAATACAGCCGTGGTGGCACCACATCGGCGCCTACCAGGACGACCGCAGACAGTACCGGTACGCGGAGTCTCTGTTCACCTGGCACAGAGATAACGAAGACATTCTGGTCGACAGAAAGCCGGTGGCGAGCGTGGGGGTCGTCTGGAGTCAAGAGAACACCGATTTCTTTGGTCGAGATGAAGCCCGCATTCGGGTGTCCCAACCGTTTACCGGGGTTACCCAGGCGTTGACCAGGGCGCGGATACCGTACTTACCGGTTCACGCCGATCAGGTCGGTGAGTACACGAGCGAGATGGATGTGTTGGTACTGCCGAACGTCGGGGCAATGTCCGACGCTCAGGTCAAGTCGGTCCGTGAGTTCGCTAAACGAGGCGGCACCGTCATCGCCAGCGGCGAGACCAGTCTGTACGATGAGTGGGGAGTTCGGCGTGATGACTTTGCATTGGGTGATCTGTTCGGTATCCACAGCCGCGGCGTGACTCACGGGCAACGCAGCTTCGAGCCGGCGGATTTCGCAGACTGGGCTCAGCACAGTTATCTGAGATTGTTGCCTGAGCTCAGACGCCAGGTAGATGGGCCGCAGACCGGTACCGAACCCTCCATAGACGGCGAACGCCATCGAATTCTCGACAGTTTCGACGAGACCGATATTCTTCCGTTCGGCGGCGAGCTGCAACTGGTGCATACGGAGGAGAGTGCCGAATCGGTCGTGACCTTCGTGCCGACATTCCCTATCTACCCACCCGAAACTTCATGGATGCGCCAGCCTTCGACCGACATTCCCGCCCTCGTCCGGAACACGCCGAAGGGCGGTGGGGAGGCGATCTACTTCGCGGCGGATATCGACCGGCTCTACGGCCGGGACAACCTCCCGGATCACGGCCGGTTGCTGAGCAACGTCTTCCAATACGCCGCGAAAAAGCAGCTTCCGTTACGAGTCGACGGCGCAGGGTATCTCGATTGTCACCTGTATCAGCAGTCGGGGCGGCTTATTCTGCACATCGTGAATCTCAGCAACAGCGAAGCGTGGCGCGGTGCGGTCCACGAGCTGTTGCCGGTCGGTCCGATAGACGTGTCGGTGCGGCTTCCGAAAGATGTCGCGGGTGAGAATATAAGCCTGCGGGTGTCCGAGAAAGGTGTAAAGGGAGAAGTCTCGCAAGGTTGGACGCGATTCAGCATACCTCGCATAACCGATCACGAAGTCGTGGTTGTGTCGTGACTCGCTACCGCCTCATCACCCCGCGCCGGAAAGCATAGTGCGCAGCGTCCGTAGGTCGCTCACGGCAGCAGCGAAGGTGTGTGATGGACGGTCGCGCGTGGTGCCGGTACCTTCCACGAACTCGATCGAGAAGCTGCCGGTGTATCCGAGCTCGCGCAGTTCGTCGAGCCGGCCGGCGACGTAATCGGGCCGGGAGGCGAGCGCGAGCATGTGACCGTCATCGTCTCGCATCTGACAGTGTGTGTGGGTGATTCTCCCCGGCAGCGCATCAAACCACCGTCGCAGCTTTGCCGGACCGATGAGGAACGGATGGATGATGAACCGCACGGCCTCGAGCCCGGGACTCTCGAAGAACCGAGCGGCCGCTTCGGGCTGCTCGACGATCGTGCCCGGGTGGCATTCGCACCACAGCTCGATGCCGGCGGGGAGCGACGATAGCAGCTCGAGCAGCACGTCGCGATACTCGCCCGAGCGTGCTGTCTCGACGCCGAGGTTGAACTTGATGCCCGCGGCTTCGAGCTTCGCCGATGCCGCAATCGTCTCCGACCACCGCCGGCGATCGTGGCGGGTCGGCAGGGCGTAGGTGTTGAACACCGGTGGCGCCGGCCAGGCGGCAGACAACTCACGACCGGCGAGCGAGCGATCGGCTGCACGCCGGGCGAGCGCTTGCTCGAGCGACTCCCGTTCCTGCTCGTCGGCCAACGTATAGTGATACTCCCACAGCTCGATCCCGTCGAATCCCGCTTCGAGCGCGGCCGGGCACCACTCGCTGAATGCGAAGCTCGGCCGGCGACTGGACCACCGCTCCGGTTCGAGCGCGATCGATGCCAGGTATACGGTATTGCTCGCCAAGTCTATGCTCTCTCTCTCGCAGCCCGCGTTCCCGCGGCCGCGAGCTCATCGAGCTCCGCCTGCGAGAGGCGAATGCGGAGGGCATCGGCGTTCGAGGCAGCCTGGCTTACCGAGCTTGCTCCCGGAATTGCGACGACATGCGAATCGTGCCGTTGGATGCACCACGCGAGAGCGATCTGCGCCGGCGAGGCGTTGTGGGCCT
>PUOG01000190.1 GCA_003552745.1 Spirochaetaceae bacterium | reverse complement strand
TCCCGTTCCACCTCTACATGCCGTTCGCGCCGGTGTATATGCTCGCGCTCGGGCTCACCGAACGAACGATCGGACTGGTCGCCACCGTCGGGCTGCTCTTGCAGATCGTCACCTCGCTGCTTGGCGGGCCTATCACCGACAAGCTCGGACGCAAACGCACCACCTTCATCTTCGACGTGATCTCATGGAGTATACCGACGCTCTTGTGGGCATTCGCCCAAAGCGAGGTCTGGTTCTACACTGCCGCGCTGTTCAACGCTCTGTTGCGCATCACCATGACATCGTGGACCTGCCTTTTCATTGAGGATGCGCCGCCGACTCGCGTCGTTCACTTCTGGACGTGGGTCCATGTGGCCGGAATCGCAGCCGGCGTCGTTACGCCGCTGGCCGGACTGCTCATTGAGCGCTTCTCGTTGATCCCCACGATGCGGGCAATCTACCTGTTCGCGTTCCTCTCGATGACCGCGAAGTTCGTGATCCTCAACGTGTACGCCACCGAGACCCGTCAGGGAGAAGTGAGGATGCGGGAAACCGCGGGCATGCCGTTTCTCGCGGTAGTGTCCGAATCGATCGGGAATGTCCGGTCCATCATTCGGTCACCCGGGACCGTCCTTGCTATCACCGTTCTCGCCGTACACGCGATCTACACAACCCTCTATATGACGTTCTTTTCAGTGCTGCTCGCGGAGGGGCTGCAATTCGCACCTCGGGAGATCGGCATCTTCCCCGCGCTGCGCTCGGTGGTGATTCTCGTATTCTTCTTCGTGATTATTCCGCGGCTGCATCAGCAGCGGCACATCGGCTACCTCGCGATCGGATACGCGGTGACCGCCACCGCGATGGTAGTGCTCGTTCTCGCCCCGGTGCGAGGCCTCTGGATAGTAACGGTCGCAACCCTTATCGAGGCCTCCGGGGCGGCGCTGCTCGCCCCCTACGTCGAGGGATTCGTCACCGCAATTGTCGACCCCCACCACCGGGCACGCATCCTCGCGGTCGCACACACCGCGGTGCTGCTGGTCGCCTCACCGTTCGGCTGGATCGGCGGTGTGCTCAGCGAGGCCGGGAAGGCGCTTCCGTTCGTCCTTGCCGGGTTTCTCATGGTGGCGGCCCTTACGCTGGTTCTCGTACTCAACCCGGAGCGGGCGGCGAGCGGCGACGGCGATACGCCGGCAACGTGACTCCCGACCCTTATTCTCCCGAGGAGACAACGCCTTCATCGTAGCGCGCCACGATTCGGTGTCCCGGTTCCGAGACGATGAGAAAATCCTCCTCGTTCCACTCGCCGTTCACCAGGGCACGTATGAGACGCATGCTGCCGCACACCTTTTCGAAATCCCAAGACTTCTCGCGCGCCTTCTCCCGCGCCTGCCGCTCGAACCGATCGTCCGGCTCGACTCCCATCTCTATGTAGGTGTACTGACGGTACGATTTGTGTTGCGCCTCGACGAGTGTTTCGAAGAGGTATTGCGCATTATCCTCGCCGTATTTCTCGACCATCTCATCGAAGGTCATGTGCATTCCTTGCACATGGCCGATCGCGACCTGCCGCAGCTCGCCGTCGACCTCGCCGCGCTCGATCCATCCGCTCGTCTGAAAGTAGACTCCCTGGTGCTCCCGGAAGTAGTCCATGTACCGTTTGCGGGAGCCGAGAAATAGCGTGATGCAGTCGTGCGCTCGCGGGAGAACGAGGGGGGTCGAACGGGCGCATACACCGTGCAGGCCGTTGTTACACAGACCGTAGCCGAGCAGAATCGCGTCGTAGTAGCCGTCGGGTACGGCATCGATACGCTCCTGAAGTCGCGTGCGCATTCCGTCGGACGGCAGGTCGTGCAGACCTTTGGGGAGGAACTCGGCGTCCACGCGGTGCGGGGAGGCGGCAACGGCCGCGCACATCTCCCGATAGAAAACCTCACAGCTCAGGAGCTTCAGAGTCATACCGATGTCCCGACTACTCAGCGCACGTGAGCGCGCAGCGCCTCGATAAAAGCGGGGCCGGTTCCGCAGCATCCTCCGACGAACGTCGCTCCGGCCTCGCAGAGCTGCGCTGCCTCGCGGGCGAACTCCTCCGGGGTCACCCGATATACCGGCTTACCATCCACCACCTCGGGTAGTCCGGCGTTCGGTTTCATCCACAACGGCAGTTCAGACACAGCCGCGTACTGATCGAGGATCGCCCGAAAACCGTCAGGCCCCTGTCCACAGTTCGCTCCGAGCGCCCACGCGCCGGCGTCCTTAAACCGCGATGCCGCATTTTCCGGCGAGACTCCCATCATGGTTCGGTCGTTATTCGGCCCCGAGTCGTACACCATACAGGCGACAACCGGCAGGCCGGTTCCGCACGCCGCGCCCACCGCGCACACCGCCTCGTCGAGGTCCGCCATGGTCTCGATTACCAGCGCATCCACCCCACCGTCGGCGAGCGCTCGCGCCTGCTCCTCGAACGCCTTCGTGAGGTCATCTTCACTCACCTCGCCGGTCAGCAGCATCTTTCCCGACGGTCCGATCGATCCGAACACTCTCGCACGCGAACCGGCGGCGCTATGCGATAGCCGTGCGGCTTCCTGATTGATCTGTACGGTCCTGTCGTCGAGTTTGTGCCGCGCAAGCGAAATGCGGTTCGCGCCGAACGTGTTGGTCAGCAGGATCGACGAGCCTGCTTCCGCATAGGCGCCGGCAAGCGCCTGCACTTCCTCCGGATGGGTGATATTCCAACCCTCCGATGCCTCGCCGGCTGCGAGACCGCGCTCGTGCAGCTGAGTGCCCCACGCACCGTCGAGCAGGACGGGCGCGCTTCCGCACAGGTCATTCCACTCGGCTGTCGTCATCGAGATACCTCCTGTCGATCGGCGGACCGACGTCGTACGTGTTCGGGGAAGAGCGATTCATCCATATTCGGGAGCGCGAGCGAATCGATGAAGTTCGACTCGAACGTCGGCTCGAGATTCAGCTCGATTACTTCAGGCTTCTTGATGAGAGCCTCGTACTCGGCGATCGCTTCTGCGTCGACGAGTCCGAGCACCGCCCCTGCCAGCGAAGCGTTTCCGACGATCTCGTATCGATCGAGCGGTATCTCCGGCATAAGTCCGATCTCCACCGCGTTGTCGAGATTCAGATGCCGCGCAAAGCCGCCGGCCAGGCAGATCGCCGACAGCGCTTCAAAGCGCAGACCGGCGTGCTCGAGCAACGTTCTCATTCCGGAGAACGTCGCCGCCTTTGCCTTCAGCAGCTGCGAGATGTCGAACTCGGAGACATACATCGGCTCACCGGTCATGCTTTCCTCGGCCGAGGCGAGGAGAAACGCGTGGCTCGGCCGATCCGCACTCCCGGCCGCGTGATAGCGGCCGATCTCACGAAGGGAAGCGACATCAAAGCGACCCCGCTCGTTTATCAGCCCGGCTCGCAACCCCTCGGCGATGAAGTCGACGATCCCGCTGCCGCAGATTCCCTTCGGCGCCCGCGCCTCTCCGATTATCGAGTAGTCGATGTTCAGCCGTTCGTCGATCCGCACCCGCTCGATCGCTCCGTCGGCGGCGCGACAGCCGCAGCTCAGGCCCGCTCCTTCGAACGCCGGGCCGGCCGCGGTCGCGCAGGCGGTAATCCGTCCATCGTGCCACAGAATCATCTCGCCGTTCGTGCCGATGTCGACAAGTAGCGTCGTTTCGCTGCGACGGTCGAGGCGGGTGACGTACATCCCGGAGGTGAGATCGCCTCCGATGTAGCCGGCCACCGACGGCACCGCCTCCACCGCAGCATCCGGATGTATCGGGACGTTCATCTGCGCCGCCGAGAGCGACGGATAGATATTGGTCACCGGCTCGAACGGGATACTCCCGATTCCCTCCGGAGAAAGCCCATAGAAGAGATGCGTCATGACCGTGTTACCGGAGGCCACGACCGCGCGCACTCGCTCGCCGGAGATATCGGCGCGGGCACACAGCACATCGATGAGCGGGCTCACCGTCTTGTCGACGAGCAGCTGTTGCAGCTCGCGAAGCTTCTCCGGTGTGGAGGCGTAGGAAATCCTCGAGGCAACATCGTCCGCACGCCCGATCTGCTGGTTATACATCGCTGCCTTCTGCACCACTTCTCTCGTGTGCAGATCGACGAGTACGGCCACGACCGTAGTTGTCCCGATGTCCACCGCCACCCCGTACAGCGGCCCCTGACCGTTGCCGGCGCTCTCGTCGGCGAACGCTCGCGCGCTCGCGATCCTCTCGAAGACCGCCGGGTCAAACAGATCGTCGATCTGAGCACGCGTCTCCACCACCGACGAGTGCGGAAAGCGGATCGCTCCCGCGTCGCCGAGGAGACAGGTGCGACAGGCGAGGACCGGGGAGGCACCCTCCTCGCCGGCCTCGACGGTACGCTCTTCTAACGCAAACCGGCCGGATTCGAGGTGCACCGCGCACCCGCCGCAGATGCCGTTTCCGCCGCAGCGGGAGTTCAGCGTCAATCCGGCGCGCGAGGCAGCCACCGCCAGCGGCTCACCATCGCGCGGTTCGACCGTATAGCGTTCTCGTCCGACTGTTATGTGTAATGACATTAGCGTGCGTTCAGCTGCAGACACTCTTCGACCGCACGCACTGCGTCGTTGGCGTCGCTGCCGTATCCGTTGGCACCGATCTCCCGGGCGTACTCGGCGGTGACCGGCGCCCCGCCGATCACGATACGCACATCGTCCCTGCCGCCGAAGTGTGACACAACCGTCTGCATATACGGCATCGTGGTCGTCAGAAGCGCGCTGAGACACACGACATCGGCCCCGCGAGAGACCGCCTCGTCGAACTGCTCAACGGTGCAATCGACGCCCATGTCTTCGACCTCGAAGCCGG
>PUOG01000012.1 GCA_003552745.1 Spirochaetaceae bacterium | reverse complement strand
TCGGCGTCGGACGCGTACCGAACTCCGATAACCTGAATCTCTCGGCCGCCGGAGTCGAGGTCGATGAGAAAGGGTTCATTGAGGTTGATGATTACTCCGGAACGTTGGTCCCGCACATCTATGCTGTCGGCGATGTAAACGGCCGGGGCGCCTTTACGCACACGTCGGTGCATGACGGTCAGGTGATGCTGGACCAGGTCGTCGGCGCGCCGTCCGGAAGACAACCGCGCGCAATCAGCGATCGAACGCCCATCCACTCGATGTTCGTCGATCCGCCGATCGCTCGTGTCGGCATGAACGCCGAGGAAGCGCGTGCGTCCGGGGCGAACGTACTCATTGCGACCCGACAGATGAGCAGGATAAACAGGGCCCGCGAGAAAGACGAGACACACGGCATGGTCAAGCTGCTTGTCGATGGAAACAGCCACGCGATCCTCGGCGCGACGATCTTCGGTGTTGGCGGCGACGAGATCATCGGCATGCTGGCCTTAGCCATGCAGGCCGGCCTTCCCTACACCGCCCTGCAGGACACTGTCCTTCCGCACCCGACCGTTTCCGAGCTCATACCGTGGATACTCGACGATCTTCGGCCGCTGGACGCGCAGGCCGAGTGAAAGGTGAAAGGCCCTCGCCGGCTCCCGTCCGGCCGTCTTTTAGGCCGGTCGACTAGAAGGTAATACTGAGTCCCGTCTCCACCGTGTGCAGTCGCGCGTTCTGCGATTGCAGCAGCATTCCACCCGCGAAGAGCGCAAAACGACCGAAGTGAACGTTGAGCCGGCCCTCACCGTGCCAGAAGAAAACTCCATCGTACTGCTGTGCTCCTCCACGCAGCTGCACCGATAGGGGAGCGAACGGATAGGAGCGCAGCTGCAAGCCGGCAGCCGCGCCGTTCAGATCGAGGACTCCACGCATAAAGGCAGCTTTGCCGTACATGGAAAGGCCGAAATAATCGTGCTGCGCGATGGAAATGTCGACACCGGCGCCGCTTATCCATAGTTGATCCTTACCGTCGACGATCACCCGGGTGTCGAGATCGGGCCCGATATGCGGGACAATGCGCCCCTGCAGCGACGCATACCCGCCGTAATTCAGTTCAGTTGGAGGTGCCGGAAAGCCGGAGCCGAGGCCGGCGGCGGAAATCTCGAACCAGTATCCCTTCTCGCGCTCACGAAGATCGTTGCCGTCGCCGGAGCCGAGCGGTGAGCGTGGAATGTTGTAGATGAAGTTCCGTTCCACCACCGCCGGTCCGGGCCCGGCGGGATCGTACGGATAGCTGCCGTAGGTGACTCGCCTGTTATGATCGTGCCAGAGTCCGACCGTCAGCTGAACGAGCACAGCGCCGAGCGAATCGCCGTCGTCCGACTCTTCGTCGTTGTCCGACTCCTCGTCGGACTCGTCATCGTCCTCCGCCTCCGACCGCTCTTCTTCCACCGCATCCCGGAACTCATCGAGACCTGGAAGATGGGTGGAAAGTCCGGTGAAAAGGATAATGATAAGAAGTGCCGTAACGCGTGAACGTGTCACCATCTCGCGCGCCCCCGAAAACCGCGCTCACCTCAACAGAATTTAGCCCGCCTTGGGCTCGTTCGCAAGCGATATTCAGTCGCACTACACTCGTAGTGAGCATATACGACCACTTCATGGCAGAAAACCACAGGAAAGACCTATTGCACTCCGTGACGCGTATAGTTGGGCGAACTTTTCGGTTATGATGAAGGTGTGTCTGAACCAGCCCGGTGCGGACGTCGGACATCCGATCCGTCCGGTTTAATACGTGGACGACGCACTGGCAGCGAACACAAGAGAGATGCTGCGAGATTAAAGTCTTACAAGAATGACTCGGCGAGAGCCCTTATGCTCTAAAGTGATGGTGAGTATGGCAAAAGTCCCAACAATACGAGACGTGCAGGTAATCCCGGTCGCAGGACATGACAGCATGTTGCTCAATCTTAGTGGCGCTCACGGTCCTTTCTTTACCCGTAACATCGTCATTCTCACCGATGACACGGGCAACATCGGAATTGGTGAGGTTCCCGGCGGTGATAGAATCCGAGCGACGCTTGACGATGCGACCCCCCTGATCCTCGGAAAATCGATCGGCGAATACAAGAACGTAATGCGCGAGGTTCGGAATTCTTTCGCGCAGAGAGATGCCGGTGGACGGGGTTCCCAGACCTTCGATCTTCGTACAACAGTGCATGCGGTTACGGCGATCGAATCGTGTTTTCTCGATCTTCTCGGAAATCATTTCGGTGTACCGGTAGCCTCCCTTCTTGGAGAGGGAATGCAGCGTGGCAAAGTCGACGTGTTGGGATATCTGTTCTACGTCGCGGATCCGGAGAAGACGAATCTTCCATACCTGCGTGAGTCCGATTCCGACGTTCCGTGGTATCGCATTCGCCGCGAAGAGGCCCTGACAGCGGATGCGGTTGTCAGATTAGCTGAAGCAGCTCAGGACCGGTACGGTTTTCGTGATTTCAAACTGAAGGGCGGTGTGCAGCATGGAATCGAGGAGATTCGTGCAGTTCACGCACTGAAGGAGCGATTCCCGGATGCGCGGATCACCGTCGATCCCAACGGTGCATGGAGCCTCGAAGAGGCAGTTAGCTTATGCTCCGATATGCGTGGCGTGCTCGCCTATTGCGAGGATCCGTGTGGCGGCGAGAACGGGTACTCCGGCCGCGAGATTCTGTCTGAGTTTCGAAAAGCCACCGGGCTTCCGACCGCGACGAATATGGTTGCAACCGACTGGAGAGAGCTGCAACATTCGGTGTTGCTCGGAAGTGTGGATATACCGTTAGCCGATCCTCACTTCTGGACCATGGCAGGCTCGGTTCGAGTAGGCCAGATGTGCAATGATTTCGGGATGACGTGGGGTTCACACTCGAATAATCACTTCGATGTCTCGTTGGCTATGTTCTCGCACGTGGCAGCCGCGGTACCCGGACGGGTGACGGCGATCGACACCCACTGGATCTGGCAAGAGGGCACAGAACGGCTCACCAAAGATCCGTTGCAGATCAGGAACGGTCAGATCGAGATCCCGGATCGCCCCGGCTTAGGGGTCGAGCTCGATATGGAGCGGTTGCACGAAGCGAACGAGCTCTATCGATCGCACGGAAGCGCTACTCGCGACGATTCGGCGGCCATGCAGTATCTGATCCCGGGATGGGAGTTCGACAGCAAGAAACCGTGTCTGGTCAGGTGACCACTTCCGGAATCGAGAGCAGCAGTGGGGTGCTCACGTCACGATGCCGGAGTTCCAGATGTTCACGACCGGTTATCCAACCTTTTCGTTGTACGTGAGCGCGCCGCCACACCGCACGATCAGATCCGACGCGTACCCATTGGACGACGACCTTGCCACGGACGTTCGGGAGTCTGCGCAAGAACTATTCCCGATTTGTTACAGCCCGCCCTCCACTTCCGAACATATCGACGATCTCGAGCGCGCTTTCGCAGAAGAAGTCGATCGTATGGCCGGCGATCTCGTGGTACGGCGGACGGTCCTCCGGTGATTGTCGCTGACGGTCGAGCCGGTCCCAGAGCCGTGCGGCGATTGCCGAGTAACAGTGAATGTCGCTGATCCCGGACTCGATGCTTTGCCGGTATTGCTCGGCGGTGAGACCGGACCCCCCGTGCATCACGATCGGAATATCGACCAGTGAGCAGATCTTCCGGACTCGATCGTAATCGAGCTCGGGCAGGGCCGCGTAAGCCCCGTGTGCGTTGCCGAACGATACCGCCAACGAGTGCACACCGGTGCGGGCCACGAAGTCGACCACCACGTCCGGATCGGTGAGTAACGAATCGATCGGAGCCTGCGTGCGAACTGCCGAGCCTCCGACGGCGCCCAATTCCGCTTCGACGGCGACTCCGGCACCGTTTGCGGCTCGCACCACCTCGGCGGTGCCTGCCACATTTTCCTCGTACGAAAGGTGCGAGCCGTCAAACATGACCGACGAAACACCGAGGCGGATCGCCCGCATTATGGTGTCGAAGTCGTCGGTATGCTCGAGCTGTGTTGCAACCGGCACGCTTGCCCGCTCCGCAGCGGTGATCATCAAAGGCAGCGCTGTTTCGAGCGGAATCATCGGAAGCACCTCCGGCGCGAAACCGAACGCCACAGGAGACTTCCGATGCTCGGCCGCCCGAAGCTGGCCGACCACAAGGTCGGTCGTACCTCCGAGAAGGTGCGGGATCGCATATCGGCCGCTCCGGGCAGCGCGCTGAAGCTCGTCTATTCGTTGGTGACTCATTCACTCACTGTATACCGGAGCCGGTTACCCATTAATCGAGTAGGAGGCGGGGTTGCCCCCGCCGTCCTCTCACACCACCGTACGTACGGTTCCGTATACGGCGGTTCTACAACAATTAAGACACCGAAACCAAGGCGTCAAGGAACGAAAACAGACCAAGGTGGTCAAAGTACCGTTTGGGAAAGGCAAGGTTCATGTGTGGAGCGCCGGCATTCCACCAGCTACCCCGACCGTTCAGCGATGAGCGGCGTGCGGTCTCGGCATCGAGACCGCGGGCGTGGAGCTCGCGAGCTCGGGTACGGCCACGTTTCCACTGTTTCCAGAGGATGCATCGAAGGCGGCGACGCAGCCAGCCATCAAGCGCCTCGAATACATTCTTCACCTCCGCAAGGCGGAAGTAATTGAACCAGCCCCGTAGCACTGGGCGTAACCGCGCGATCGTTGTGGTTAGGCTTCGGCCTCGTCCACGGCGCGTTTCCAGCTTTACTTTGACTTTCAGTCGCTGCACCGCTTCCGCCCCGACTCGTAGCCGAGGGTGTTTATGTGCAGTCATCGTGTAGCCGAGAAACGTCCGGTTCCATGGTCGATCCAC
>PUOG01000335.1 GCA_003552745.1 Spirochaetaceae bacterium | reverse complement strand
GTGCACTGCAGAACGCCTGGGAGACCGAATGGCGCGGCGGGTCGGCGTCGGTGACCTCCACGTTCCAGTGCAGCCCGATGCGCAACAGAGCGCGCAGTTCATCGACTTCAGCGGGGCTCATCGAGGCGAGCGTGCGTTCGATCTCGGCGAGTCCCTTTTCGCTACAGAGCGCGTATCCGTTACGCATCCGCCACAGCTTGCCGGTGTGGTTTCCCAGTGCGGCGCCGAGATCGGCGAGACAATCGATCTGGCGATCGCGGGTCTGGCCAATTCCGTCGGCGACCGGTACGAAGTAGTTGCGGTAGATGGTGGCCGCCCCGGCGGCGATCGCGCACGCCGGTCCCTGCGTGTGGTCGTACGCGTAGCGGGTGACACCGTCCTCGGGAGAAACATCGGGACTACTCATCTCCAGAAGATTGAACTGGGAAGCGACCTGGAAGAGCGCATTCGCGTTGGCGGGATCGCGGTGCAGTTTGCGGACATCACCGGTGACTTTGCTCAGGCTCAACCGGCCGGCGAGCGCTTCGGCCGGAGCGGCTGCCCGCGATCGTAACTCGCCCAGAGTCGGCGTCTCCAGTCGTCCGATCGAGTACGATTGGTAGTTGATCTTGGAGCACAGCCGTCCCTCGATCACCTGCAGGCGCACCCGTGTCTGCAAGTACGGGTGTTCGGGAAACCCAACCAGCCGTTCGAACCATCTCTCGTCCATGCTTGCACGCTCCGCGGCCACAGCGTATCTTCGATGTGTGCAGTGTGTCTCTGCACTTTTTGCCTTGACGCACCGCAGCGCATCGGTTGAACTGATGCATTCACCTATGACGCAACCGAACATTCTTCTGTTAACAAGCGATCAACAGCACTGGACGACACTCGGGGTGCTGAACCCGAAGATTCGTACGCCGAATCTCGACCGGCTCGCCGCGCGGGGAGTCAACTTCACCCGAGCCTACTGCCCGAACCCGACCTGCACGCCGACGCGGGCCTCGATCATCACCGGACTCTATCCGTCGCATCACGGCGCCTGGACACTCGGGACCAAGCTTCCCGAATCCGTTCCGACGGTCGGGCAGATGCTTCGCGAGGCCGGCTACGCTACGGCACTCATCGGCAAAGCGCACTTCCAACCGCTTGCGAGCACTCCTGGGTGCGAAAGCGTCGAGGCGTACCCAACCTTGCGCGATCTCGCCTTCTGGCGCCGCTTCAACGACGAGCACACACCGTGGTACGGCTTCGACCGCGTCGAGCTCGCCCGAAACCACGGCGACGAAGGTCACGCCGGACAGCACTACGCGCTGTGGCTCGAGGAGCACGGACTCTCCGACTGGCGTGCGCATTTCCAACACCGCCAGGACGGTGTGTCGGACACCGAGCATGACGCCTCCAAGGCGCCGCCGTTGACCGACGGGCCCGGCTACGGCTGGCGGGAGGATATGCACTGGAAGTTGCCCGAGCAGTACCACTACACGACGTGGACCGGGGAGCGCACAATCGCCGCGATCGAGCGTGCACATGCGCAGAGGCGACCGTTTTTCATCTGGTCGAGTTATCACGACCCGCATCCTCCGTACTGCGTGCCCGAACCGTGGGCGAGCATGTACCGGCCGGAGGATATGGAGCCGGGGGAACTGGACCCGGAGGAGCTGGAGCTGCTGCCGGAGCCGCATCGCATGACACAGGATCCGAATGCGGATTTCTCACGGTTTAACGGTGACGGTCTCGGAAACCACGGCTACCACTACCACGGCGGCAAGAGCCGCCGTGGGCTGCAGGAGGCGATGGCGATCTACTACGGAATGGTGAGTTTTATGGACCATTCGATCGGCCGAACCCTCGACAAGCTCGACGAGCTCGGACTGACCGGACAGACGCTCGTAGTGTTCACCTCCGACCACGGCCATTTTCTCGGCTCGCACGGGCTCGTGGCGAAGGGTCCGTTCCACTACGAAGACGGGATCCGCGTACCGTTTATCGCATCGATGCCCGGTGTGTTGCCGGAAGGGGTGAGCTCGGATTCGATCCAGTCGCTTGTCGACCTCACGCCGACGTTTCTGTCGGCGGCGGGGCTGTCACCGGCTCACGAGTTCCAAGGCCTCGACCAGTTCGCCGCGTGGAAAACAGGCGAGTCGGCGCGCGATCATGCGATCGTCGAGATGCATCACAATCGAAATCTGGTCCAGCTGCGCACGCTTGTGACCGACCGCTACAAGTTGACGGTGTACCGCGACCGACCCGAGTGGTCGGAGCTCTTCGACCTCTCGGATGACCCCTCGGAGGTGAGAAACCGATTTCACGACCCCGCTTACGCGGCGGTACGGGGCGATCTCTTTGAGCGGTTCGTGCAGTCGGAATTGCGCCGTGAGCCGGCGTTCACACCGAGGGTGAGCGGTGCGTGAGAGTGAACCACGGCTGCAGTGCGGCAATGCGGTCGACTTCCCTGCGGCCATTCCTTAGTAGTACGTGTAGTACGTGTAATATGACGTTGTGTGTTACACGGGAGAGGGTGTAATGGCAAACGTAACCATATCTATTGACGACGATGTGCTGAAGCGTGCCAAAAAGATTGCTATCGATCGCGATACAAGCTTCAATGGCCTGGTGCGTGAATATTTGGAATCTATCGTGGCGCGCGAACAACGACGGCGGGAGCTTCAGATTGAAGAACTGGACCGGCTCTTTGAGGAAAGCAGCGCGATTGTAGGTCGCGTTACCTGGACTCGAGAAGAGCTCCATGAACGGTAGCGCCTTTCTCGACATGAACGTCCTGGTCTACGTTAACGACACCGCACAGCCGGGCAAGCAACAGACTGCACGAACACTTCTTAAAGACCTCTTGCGTTCGGACAGCGGAGTGATTTCGGTTCAGGTCCTGAGTGAATTCTGGGTCACCGTCACGCGCAAGATCCAGTATCCGCTGTCTGTTTCATTAGCTCGGCAGCAAGTCGACTTGTTCGCACTGATGACCGTGGTTAATCCCTTTTCGAATTGAGCCGCTATCCCGCTTGTAGCCGGCCCCTCTGGTCATTCGCCATGGTTTCGGTTCGGCAAGCGCCGCAGGCGGGTCTATTCCGGGCGCTTTCTTCCCATCAGCAGATCCCGCTTTTCCTTCGGCATCTTTTCAAGAGCATAGCGAAAGGCCACCCGTGGCATGGTGTCCGCACGCTCGGCGAGGTAATCGAAGACGGTCTCCGGCTCGATCTGCGACAGGACCTTCAGCATCCACCCGTACCCTTTCAGTACGAGATAGTGCGGATCGTGCATAAGCGCATCGGCAACAGCGAGTACCATCTCCCGGTCATAGATCCCCTTGCGTATCGGAAGGATGAAAATGACCGCCGCCGCCCGCCGCACCGGGAACCGGTCGCTGCCGATCCAGTCCCGGACGCGGTCGGCCGCCTCGGGAAAATCGACGAGCACCGCGCCGAATGCGTGCGTGCAGAAATCGTCGCAGTCGCTCCATCCCGTAATGTGCTCAAAGAGCCACGCCTCGAACGTATCGAAGGTCACCCGCGAATAGTTCCTCCGCTGCCGGTACGCCCAGTCGAACGCAATAGTCTTGCATGCCCAGTCACCGGTTCGCAGCAGCTCCTCGCACAGCGCGACCACGCGGTCGAACGAACGATCTTCCAGACTCCGGTAGACCCGGGCACCGATTCTGCGTATCTCTGCCGTGGGCGCCTCGGGAGTTGCCGCCAATTCTGTCCGGATGATGTTGACGATGCTGTTCGTTGGCACTCAATCTCCGCCTTTGTGCCGGCCTGTCTCGGCGGAGTCCACGACGCGTCCGATATTTAATTCTGCCCACATGTCCGACAAACTCCTACGGCATACTCATTCCGCGTGCCGCCTCGACGAGCAGATACCACTCCTCGCGCGAGAGCTCGACGCCGTCGGCCTCGCAGGCGGCGGCGATCCGCTCCGGGTTCGTCGTGCCCACCACCGGCAACACCGGCGCCGGGTGGCGCATGACCCACGCAAGCACGATCGCCTCACGGCTCACTCCGTGGTCTGAAGCGATTGCCGCCACGAGCTCGGAGGCCTTTTTCACCCGCTCGTGCTCCTCGGCCGGCCGCTTCTTCGGAAGCGAGCGCCCGGAGAGATAGCCGGTAGCCAGCGGCGACCACGCCTGCAGCTGTACGCCGTGCTGCCGGCAATACTCCAGCGAGTCCGCCGGCCGCATGACATGCTGGGGGCGACGCTGATTGACCGCCGTTCCGTAGACGAACATATCCGGATGCAGCAGGCTGACCTCCATCTGGTTTGCCACCAGCGGGAATTCGATCACCGACTCCAGAAGCTGCATCTGCGCCGCCGAATGATTGCTCACGCCGAACGAACGCACCTTGCCGGCCGCGTGCAACTCGTCGAACGCGCGCGCGACCTCGTGCGGCTCGACCAGCGAATCCGGACGGTGAAGCAGCAGCACATCGAGCGAGTCGATACCGAGCCGCTCGAGTATTCCGTCCACCGAAGCGGTAATGTGCTCGTACGAGTAGTCGAAGCGCACCGGTTTGCCGTGCGGCGCACCCGGGCCGGGATCTTCGGGAAAGCGAATGCCGCATTTCGACTGGATGATGATGCGATCGCGGAGCCCGGGATGCTCGCGCAGATACTCGCCGAACAGCGTCTCCGCCTTGCCGCGGCAGTAGATATCGGCGTGATCGAACATCGTAATCCCCTGCTCCACCGCCGCATCGAGCGCAGCGAACCCCCGCTTGCGCTCGTCGGAGGAGATCGGCTCCTCGTTCCATCCACCGCCGATCTGCATACAGCCATAGATGATTCGTGTTGATGTGATGCCGCCGCGCGGCCATTCGTGTGTCTTCATGGTGCGGCATTGTATCACGGCCGACCTTCG
>PUOG01000122.1 GCA_003552745.1 Spirochaetaceae bacterium | reverse complement strand
TCCCCGCAGATCGAAACTGTTGTTGAACACGCCGAACATCGCGATGAAGAACGGTATCTGCAACAGCATCGGCAGACAGCCGCCGAGCGGATTCACCTTCTCCTTCTTGTAGAACTCGGCCATCGCCTGGTTCATCTTCTGCTGATCGTTCTTGTACTTCTCCCGCAACTCGTTGATCTTCGGCTGGAGCTCCTGCATTCGACGCATCGAGGTGAAGCTCTTGCGCGTGAGCGGGTAGAGCGCCCCTTTCACGACAATCGTCAACAGAATAATCGCGATCCCGTAGTTCGGTACGATTCGGTAGAAGAACTTCAGGCCCCACTCCATGATATTCTCGAGCCAACCGATGATCGGCCGGACGTCCTGGGCTTCGTCGAGGTTCAATCCACTGACGCCGAATGCATTGTCGGCGGACCTGTTGTAACGGGTGAGCACGCTGTCGGTCTTCGGTCCTGCGTAGAACCGAAAGGTGTCGGTGTTTCTCGAGCTGCGCACGATCGGACGTGTAAAGTGCATCTGATGGCCACGCAGCAGACCGGGTACCGGTTGGCTCGCGAACGTTATCCGGTACCGCGTCGCGTCGGTAACCCCGATCGTAGCGAAGTACTTCCCGGCGATCGCCGCCCAGAGGACTCGATCCTCGACGATCTGGGCCCGACCTTCCTCGACCCCGTCATACCGGTTGCGATCGAGTCCCCGCTCCTGTTTCAGCGTCTCGAATCGCCGAAATTCATGGCGACCGTCGAGGGAGTCGAACTCCGGTCCGATCTGCGGGCCGTAGGAGACGGTATACGCCTGTCCGTCGAAATCGAGAGGAATATACTCATTCACGCTGTGGACGAGCTCGACATCGAACTGAATGAGGTACTCACCCGGCTCGAATCGAAACCGTTTGCGCACCTCGAACGGTTCGTCTTCTTTTCCCTCAACGTGGAACTCGCGACTGAACACGAATATGTTCTCTGCTTCCTGCTTTAATTGGAACGGCTCGTCGACGATCCGTCCATCGACGCCTCCGAACCGCATCTCGAACGCTCTTCCTTCACTCTCGCCGGCGAGTACCATATTGACCGGCCGATCACCGTCGTAGTGATTTAGCAGTTCGATCGATCGCACAACCGCTCCGTTCGGATCGAACTCCACTCGGAGCGTGTCCGTTTCGTATACGATAGGGTCGGTATCGACCTCTTCCTCGAGCGGTACTGCGACGATACTCGAAGGATCTACTTCGAGCGGTTCAGCATCGGGATCGACCTCCCGTACGTCGTCCGCAACTTCCGGTTCATCGACATCCGGTGTTTCCGGTCTTTCCTCCGTTTCCTCCACGGGCTGAACCGGCTCGAATTCTTCCGGCGGAAAAAGGAGGTTGTTCAATCCAAACATGACGATAACGACGATCACCGAAAGCACAACGGCCAACAGCGTCCGTTTTTCCATAACGTTCCTCGCTCACGGCGCTTTGGGCAAGCGCCGAATGCCGCCTCGGGCGGCAGGGTGATCAAGACTCAAGAATGCCCGCACGCCGACAAAGACTCAGGAATTGCCCGCTGCGTTCTCCATACGTGTCGTGCCCGGGATAGAGAATCCAAATCAGGTCGTGTCCGCACTCAACTCGTTCTTTGTGATTGCGGTACGATTCGCGCCCGATTCGCTTCGCCCGGTTGCGTTGAACGGCATTGCGATAGCGCCGTGTCGGCACGAACAGTATTCGATTCCACATAAGGTTGTTCGGGGTTTCCAGCAGCTTCGATCCGCGGCAGGTGACGGCACGAGCCGTGCGAAAACAGCGTCGAACCTCGGTTCGACCACTGAGGCGTTCGCATCTAGTAAGGCTTTTTCTCATCCGAAATCGAAAGTTTGCTTCGCCCCTTGGTTCGTCGGCGGCGCAGGACGGCACGTCCGCCCCTGGTCTTCATTCGCGCACGGAATCCGAATTTCCGAGTGCGCTTACGCTTGCTGGGTTGATAGGTTCGCTTCATAGCGTTCCGGCTCCTATGACGTTTTTCAGGTAGAACGGGACGGCGAGGAGTATTCGCGTATTCGGCTGCCGTCCTTATCGCTTATGGCGGTGCCATGAAAGCGTAGCCATTATAGGAAAGCGCAAATAAGAATGTCAATAAAGCTACTCTCGTTCTTCTATCTCCCGGCGCAATCGCTCGAGTGACTCGCGAAATGAGACATTCTCGATTCTTCCGATCATCTCTTCGCCCGAGCGCCGTTCGGGCCGTTCCTGTTCCGCACCGGCGGCGTCGCTGTGAAGTTGATCGTCGCTCTCAATAGCATCCGAGCGCTCGGCGTTGAGATGATCGACCCGACGATCGCTGATATGGAAATGAATCGCTTTGAGCCCGAGATCGGGGAATCGCCTCTGCAGTTTCTCGAGCAATTGTGCATGATAGAATTGCAGTACCTGAAGCCAACCCGGATGGTCGACCGCGACGATTACCGCGCCGTGGCGTACATCGACGATCGAGCTGTGATCGGCGAGACCGCGGGACGAGACTTCGTCACAGACGCCGCGCCAGGTGCTGAACAGCCGAGCGTAGCCGTGTTCGTCGCGGATATTCAGCCGTTCAAACAGCGCCTGCAGTATCTTGTCCGCCCGTTCCATGTACCGCTCCGTCCACTACCTCGTATACAAGGGTACCACTTCTGCGGAGCGACGAAAACTGCTCATCGGGAAGGAAGGTGAAAAACGCCTGATCGTATTCGGGCAGGCTCTCGAAGAAACGGGTTCTGCGAAGCGGATCGAGCTCCAGCATTACATCGTCGAGCAGCAGAAGCGGTTTGCGTTTCGAGTGGCGACCGAAAAAACGACTCTGTGCCACTCGCAGCACAAGGGAAACGAGACGCAGCTGGCCGGTACTCGCCGTCTCGGTAAACTCCCTTCCTCCCATCACGAAGCGAAAACGATCGCGATGCGGACCGGACGTCGTCGTCCGAAGCCGTTTATCCGTCTCTCGCCGTTCGTGCAAGCGTCGCAGGAGGGAGTCGGAATCATCGTGTTCCGAACGCCACGACGGGCGATACTCGACGGTGAGAGGAGTGTCGAAACCCGAGATGCGATGGTAGAGTTCGGCGAACTGCTGACTGAACCGAATCGAAGCCTCGGTTCGTCGTTGCTGCAGCAGCTTCCCCGCTTCCACAAGCTGCGAATCATACGCCTCGAGGAGCTCGTACTGTTCGGTGCGCAGGGCGGCGTTTCTGCTCTTGAGGATGCGAACGTACCGGCGCCATGTGTCGAGAAAACCGGGATCGTAAAGGCTCAAGGTCTGGTTGAAGAACCAGCGACGATCTTCCGGCGTACCGGAAACGAAGCGAATATCGTCGTGACAGAAGACGATACACGGCATGTTCCGGATAATGTCTCGCCGGTCTTCGACCGGAGAGCCGTTTACCGTGATCTCCTTTCTCCCCGAGTGCAAATGTACTCGAACGCTCAGCGTCTGTTCGTTCTCGATGCACATCGAACCGCTGAGCAGAGCTTCTCCTTCTCCGTGGCGAACGAGATGGTGTTCGCGGTGTGTGCGGAAACTGGAGCCGTAACAGAGCACATAAATCGACTCGAGAATATTGCTTTTTCCCTGACCGTTCTCCCCGACAAGAAAGACCTCGGGGGCGTCGAAATCGATTGTCGTATCGCGGATGTTGCGGAATTGGTAGTAACGAACGGTAGTGAAGCCCATATCGGCATGCGCCGTAGACGAGCGTCGATTCAGTCGAGTTGCATCGGCATTATGATGTGAAAGTACGATGAACGTGGAACCGAGTACACGGTAAGCGCCTTCGTCGCCTCCGAAAACAGGATCTCCACCTGTTCGCTCTCTATCACCTTCAACGGTTCGGTGAGATACACGTAGTTCAATGCCATGAGGGTTTCCGGACCGCTGTATGTGCACGAAAGCTCTTCGTGAGCAACTCCGATCTCACTCTGTTCGCTCGATATTGCAATTGATCCGTCGGCAATCTTCATATAGATGCGACGACTCTTTTCCACGAGCAGGCTGATCCGGCGAAGCGCTTCAGAAAGCTCGTTTCGATCGACAGTTACCGCGTACTGCTGACTCTCCGGAATGACCCGCTGATAGTTGGGAAACTGTCCTTCGATGAGACTCGAACTGAGCTTCTGATTATCGAAGTGAAAGAAGACCGCCTTCGGTGTGATCGACATTCGGACCGTTCCTTCACCGCCGGCAAGTTTCCGAACGAGTCCCAGTACTTTCGGCGGCACAATCGCTCCGGGGAAGTCAGGAAGCTCACTCTCCTCTTCGCTGCGAATGTAACTGAGTCTGCGTCCGTCGGTAGCCACCATCACAAGATGACCGTCGACGTTTTCCATATATACGCCGTTCATGAAGTAGCGGGTCTCATCATCGCTGACAGCGAACGCGGTCTGACGAATCATCTCGATTATCGCACTCTGCGGAAACTCGAAAAACGAGTCGCTCTGGGCTTGCTGAATCTCCGGGAACTTTTCGCTGGAGATACTCTTCAGCTGGAAGTCGATCTTGCGAAACACTGGACGGATGCTGAATACATCGTTCTCGCTGGTTTCGAATTCGACTTCGCCTTCGGGCAGAGAGCGAAGGATTCCGAGCAGCTTGTCACAGAAAACGGTGCTCGATCCCTCCTGCGCCACCTCGACCGGAATACGGGTCTCGAAGCCGACTTTCAGATCGGTTGCCCGGATACTCAAGGTACTATCCGCTGCCTCGAGCATCACGTTACTCAGAATACTGAGAACGTTGCGTGAAGAGATGATCTCTTGAGCGACCGAGATTTCCTTGATGAGCACATCACGCTCGCATGTAAACTTCATCATAGTAGTCGGCTCCTTCTGATCGGCTCCCTTTGATTGATGCGCCAAAATACCG
>PUOG01000011.1 GCA_003552745.1 Spirochaetaceae bacterium | reverse complement strand
TCGACCGACTCGGCGTCGACTGGGAGGTTCGCCGATTCGTAGACGAGGCACAGATCGACGATTCTTGTTTCAAGATCGTCAACGGCCACCTGCATACTATCGCTCCTCCGATCGCAAAGGCAGGATCGTGACAGACTTGTGGAAGAATGATGCCGGCCCCCCATCGACCGATCCGATCTCGCCGTGCGCCGGCAGAAGCGCAAGCGGTACGTCCGAGGGTACTGTGGATCTCATTACCTCGAGTTCGGTCTCATATCCGCCGCCGTAGAACCTGAGTCGGCTGAGGCACGTGGCGCCGATCACTGCCGTCGCGTCCTCGAGCCCACCGCACGCCGATACCCCCGCCTCGAGTGCGCGTAACAGACTCTCGTCGGTTCCATGCATGATGCGCACCAGCGAACCTTCGAAGACCGCCGAACGACAGACCGGGTACCGCTCACCCGGTGTGAACTCCGCGTCGTACACCACATATTGCCCTGAATAGAGCGGCATCCCGAGGGGGAAATCCTGTCCGAGCAGTTTCAGATACGCGGCGCTATCTCCGTCGGTAGCGTCATCGGCTGCGCCGAGGAAGCCGGTACGCTCTTCCGGCAGCAGATCGAGGTACATCTCCCATGCCGGTTTCCCGTCGAGCAGGAGAGCGCCGTCCGCCGCGCGTGTGGCGAGCGCCGGGGGGCCGAACGGTTCCCAACCGTGGCGGACCACAGGCTCGATTCGCGCGGTGTCGGCGAAGACCACCGCAAGTGCTCCATTCTCGACCAGTTGACCGTCGGCGTAGACGTATCTCCTCGACGCAGCATCCCGCGTAGCGCAGCCGCAGAACGAGATCTCGGGCCCGACAGCATCGTAGAAGCCGGCGACCAACTCGTGGCCGTGTTCGGGCGCGTTCGTGAAGACGATTCCGCAACCTGATCTCGGGCGGCCGGCGTCCGCGAACAGGGCGGATCCGAGGCGGCCACCGCTACCGGCCGGATCGCCGGAATCGACGGCGCTTACCGCCGGCCCGATCACCTGCCGGTCGCAACTCCATGCGATCGTCGTGATACCGCGGGTCAGCACCCCTTCTCGCGTGATCGAACCCCAAGCGCTGCAGCCACATGTATTCGGTGCGTATCGCGAGGCGGTCTCGGCGACCAACTGCGCGTCGTATCCTTCGGTGACCCAGGAGACGATGAGATCCGCCTCGCCCGGTAAGTCCCTGGTCGCGTGCACGATCGATTCCTCGGTTGCGCGCACACTCTCTTCGGAGCGGCTTACCCCGACTCCCGTTGTTCTTCTATCGACCATCTCTCCTCCGAGCTCATCGGAGTTTCGACAGGCGCAGACCAGTAGAATCCCTGGCCGTAGTCAGCTCCCATCTCCTTCAGAATTGCGTGTATTGCCCGGCTCTCCACCCATTCCGCAATTACCTCCTTGTCGAGCGCATGGCACATCGAAATCAAAGATTGGAGAATCTGCCTTCTCGACCAGTCGGACTCGACCTGTCGAACGAACGATCCGTCGAGCTTGATGTATCGGGCCGGCAAATCGCGCAAGTAAGCGAACGAGGAGAATCCGACACCGAAGTCATCGAGTGCGAACGTGCACCCGATTTCGTTGAGGAGGTTCATTCGCCGGATGGTCTCTAAGAAATCAGAGACAGCCGCCGTTTCAGTAATCTCGAGATAGAGATTTCGCGCATTGGTTCCACCGTCCTGAATGGTTTCGATGAGGTAGTCGCACGAGCGTGGATTGCCGAGAGTCGCCGCGGAGAGGTTCACGAAGAACCGAACGTCCGGTTTTTGCTGTGCAACCCTGATCACGCGCTGCATCACCTGGAGATCGATCTCGGGCATTAAACCGAACTCTTCAGCCGCGGTGATAAACTCCCCGGGTGTGATCGTCCTCCCGTCTGGTTCATACAGTCGCATGAGACACTCATAGGCGAAGACTGTTCCGTCCGACACCGAAACGATGGGTTGGAATACGACCCCGATTCGATCCTCTTCCAACGCATCCTTGAGTCGCGAAATCCAGCGGGCGGTGCTGCCTCCGGCACTGCCGTCCACATCGCTGTCTTTCAGATGCATCACGCAATTGCGCCCATTCTTCTTGGCCAGTTGCAATGCGGTAGAAGCACGTCGCAGTATCTCGTCCGCATCGAGAGTACGTTCGATAGGCACGAGTCCTATGCTGGCTGTTAATCGGCTGGTCACCTCATCCCGACGGACTCGGGCGGAGTCGAGCTCGGCCAACAGACGTTCGGCGATCTCCCGAGCTGCTTCGATCGGTGCTCCCAGCAGAACTACGACGAATTGGTCGCCGCTGAGCCGGAAAACCGTGTCGGCCGAACGAATGCTTCGCCGACACACCTCCACCGCTTTGACGAGCGCTTCGTCGCCGGCAGTGTATCCCATCGTCTCGTTGATGGCGTTGAAGTGGTCGAGGTCCAACATAAGCAACGCCCCGGGCGACCCGGCGTCGAACCGTCGTACGATCCGGTAGAGCGCATGCTCGAGCGCGCGCCGATCGAACAAGCCGGTCAACGGATCACGAGAGCCGTTAAACGTACCGGGCGTCGGGACCGCCGACGGCTGCAAGCTTCGACGCTGCGGGTCTGCCTGCTGCCGCTTTCGATAATCTCTGGCGGGAGGTACGAATGAGCCGACGAACCGGACCTTGCGACCGCGCTCGACTGTCGGCGCCAGCGAGACACGAACCGCCGGCAAAGCATCCCCTTCCGATATGAACTCAATCGGCTCTGCCGCATGACCGTTCCCTGTCGCAATGCTCGCAAGAATAAGCTGGGCGAGGCGTCTTCCAAACATCCGCTCGATCAGCTCCGAGTCGGACGACGAAGATGAGTCCGGGAGCTGCCGGGCAAATACACGATTATAACGCAGAAGCTTAAGGATGGGAGCAGCGCCATCATGTGCGGTCGCTTCCAGCACGAAGAGCGCCTCGGTGGAGCCCTCGGCCATCGCGCGCCATTGACGTGCGGTGAGCGCACGTTTATGGAAAACAAATCGTGCCACGACGAAAAGCAGTGAGATGCAGAGAGCTGCCGCTGCAACTGCTATCGCCGCTGGGATCTGCAAAGCGTGGCCTCCATTAGGTTCAACACTCGCGAACTATCCGGGTGTGGGGGAGAAAAGCACCATTTCAGCGACTACCGGAAACCTTCCCGAGCACGTCGCTTTCTTCCAAGCGAAGCGGAACTTCGGCAGCCCGGCCGGCCTATCGCCAACATGCGACGTAGCCCCTGAGCTTTGCGTCCCCGCCTTTCGCGCGAGTCTGCCCTTTCGTCTCCCGATTCCCAATTAAGATCGAACCGTAATTTTCTCGATTATATCCACGTTCAGTGGTCGCGGTCAACGTCCGATCTTCGGTTCCGTGAATTGCACGTAAACAATCTCCTGATTTTACCCTTGACTGATACAGATCCCGAGATGAACATGTAATGAATGGAATCGAATCCGCTGCTCGAAAAATGGGATGGTCCGTACGGACTGCCGCCGTTCGATCGCATCGCACCTCACCACTTTCCTCCGGCGCTCGAAACGGCGATCGCCGCGCATCGGGAGGAGATCGATGCGATCGCAGCCTCGTCGGAACCGGCGACATTCGGGAACACCGTAGCTGCACTCGACCGCAGCGGCGAAGTGCTGCGGAGCATCGTGCTTCTCTTCTCGAACCTCACCGCTTCGGAGACAAGCGAAAGGCTCCAGGAGGTCGAGCGCGAGCTCACTCCGGTAATCGCTTCGCACCGTAACTGGATTACTCTGCACGAGGGACTCTTCGCTCGCCTCGCTCGCCTTTTCGCTGAGCGGCATACTCTCGACCTCGACTCGGAGCAATTGCGTCTCCTCGAGCGGCTGCATCTCGAGTTCGTCCGTGCCGGCGCGCAACTGACCGGTGATGCTCGGGCTCGTTTCGCCGGGATAACCGAGGAGCTCGCCTCGCTCTATACCAGCTTCTCCCAGGCGGTGCTCGCCGACGAAGCGGAGTTCACTCTCCGCCTCGAGACCGAGTCCGACCGAGCTGGCCTGCCGGAGTTCGTGCTCGATGGCGCCGCCTCGGTGGCTTCCGAGAAAGGGTTCGACGGCTACGCGGTGAATCTCTCCCCATCACTCGTAGATCCATTCCTCACCTATTCGACGCGCCGGGATCTCCGGGAGCAGGTGTGGAAGGCGTACAAGGCGCGCGGGGAAGCGAATCCCGGTCGCGACACACGGCCGATCGCCGCACGAATCGTCCGATTGCGAAGCGAGCTTGCCGAGCTCATGGGCTATGCCTCCTATGCAGACTACGCCCTCGACGACCGTATGGCCAAGTCGCCGGACGCGGTGCTACAGCTGCTCGAGAAGGTGTGGGAGCCGGCGAAGGCGCGTGCCGCCGAGGAGCAGAGGCAGCTGGAAGATGCCGCGCGCGCTGCCGGTGAGCCAGGTTCGATAGAAGGGTGGGACTGGCGATTCTGGGCCGAGCGGGTACGCCGCGAGCGCTACAACCTGGATGAAAGCGAGCTCAAACCGTACTTCCAGCTCGACCGAATGCTCGAGGCGATGTTCGAGTGCGCGAACCGGCTCTACTCGATTGTGTTCACCGAGGTTCACAACGTGCCGCTCTATCACCCCGATGTACGACTGTTCGAGGTGCGCGACGAGGCGAGTGGGGAGATCGTGGGGATCTACATCAGCGATAATTTCGCCCGCTCCACCAAGCGCGGCGGCGCGTGGATGAGCGAGTACCGCGAGCAGGCGCGAAACCGCGACGGCTATCACTACCCGATCATCGCGAACAATAACAACTTTGCGAAAGCCGGGAAGGGGAAGCCCACACTGCTGAGCTTCGATAACGTGCGCACGCTCTTCCACGAGTTCGGCCACGCATTGCACGGACTGCTGTCGGATGTAACCTACGTACG
>PUOG01000336.1 GCA_003552745.1 Spirochaetaceae bacterium | reverse complement strand
GGGTACCGGCCGAGCGATCGAGGCTGAGGTAACCGAGTCCGACACTGAGCAGAAAGTCGAGCCTGGCACCGATTTCACGCACTATCTCGTCGCTGATCTGCCTCTCCGTTGGAGGGAGCGAGAGATCGTCGAAAAAGTAACGGCACTCACGAATGCTCATAGCACAGAGATCACGAATTCCGAGACCGTTTACGAGCACCGCGAGAGCTTCCGGACGCAAACGCTTACCTTCACACACCGGGCACGGGGTTCTGCTCATGAACCCCTCCAGCCAGTCTCGTACGCCGTCGGAACTCGATTCCCGGTGACGCCGTCGCAGATCGGCGTAGACACCCGGAAACTTCATCTTGTACTCGAACCTGCTGCTACCGCGATCGCTCTCGACGGCCACACCGAGTTCCTCGTCGGTGCCTTCGAAGATCACCTCTCGCGCGCGATCATCGAGTTCCCCGATCGGCTGATCGAGGCTGAAGCGGTAGTGCTTCGCGAGGCTCTCGAAACGACTCCGATGCCACGAGCTACCCGGATTGTAGGGAGCCAGGCCGCCATCATTGAAGCTGAGTGACGGGTCCGGAACCACCTTGTCCGGATCGAACTCGAGCGTGACGCCGAGCCCATCGCATTCCGGACACGCACCGAACGGGCTGTTAAACGAGAAAAGTCTCGGTTCCAGCTCCGGAACGGTGAGCTCGGAATCCTCGTACGCGTAGTTACGACTGAACCGCTCGACTCGCTCCGAGCCGTCGTCTCCGATTATGAGTACGAGCATCGATCCGGACCCGAGCTCGAGCGCCGTCTCCACCGATTGCGCCACCCGCGTCCGTGCATCCGGCTTCACGCGGAGGCGGTCGAC
Organism: Spirochaetaceae bacterium; assembly: GCA_003552745.1. GTDB lineage: Bacteria > Spirochaetota > Spirochaetia > DSM-27196 > SKKC01 > SLAN01. The sequence continues at coordinate 4,062 of PUOG01000336.1, read as the reverse complement.
CACGATTTCGATTGAATGTTTGCGGTTCTTGTCGAGCGCAAACTCCTCTTCGAGCGAGCACACCCGCTCATTCACACGAACACGAGAATAGCCGGCCCGGCGCGCGTCATCGAACACGCGGGCATGGGCGCCCTTGCGACCGCGCACCACCGGACCGAGTATCATTAAACGCGATCCGGCGGGCAGAGAGAGGATCCGGTCGACAATCTCATCTACACTTTGGCGACGGACCGGTTTGCCTGTTGCCGGATCGTGGGGAACACCGACTCGCGCATAGAGGAGACGGAGATAGTCGTATATCTCCGTTATCGTTCCGACGGTGGAACGGGGATTGCGATTGGTGCTCTTCTGCTCGATGGATATCGCCGGACTGAGCCCCTCAATGTGATCGACGTCCGGCTTATCCATGCGACCGAGAAATTGACGCGCATAACTCGACAGCGACTCTACATAGCGCCGCGTTCCCTCGGCATAGATCGTGTCGAACGCGAGGCTCGATTTACCGGAGCCGCTGAGGCCGGATATTACCACCAGCGAATCACGAGGTAGCGAGACATCAATGTCTTTTAGATTGTGCTCGCGTGCCCCGCGAATATGTAGTTCTTTCACAAACTCGCACACCTGCCGTGAGTCGACAAGCTCCTCGCACAAACCGCAATTCTACGACGAACGACGAGGAAATGTCGGAGGTTGCGGTGACGATAACTGACTGGCCGCAGCTTCCGCCCACTCATCAGCTTCCGTTCGGTCGCTCAGAAAGTGCCACAACTCTCGTCCGCGCGTCGAGTAGCCGTCAAAATACAGTGCAGTGGCGAGATAGTACAGACCTTCCCAGACATGGCGTTGATCGAGGAAATTCACGATTTCCGATTCCGATTCGATCTCGTCGAGAAAGGATTGAAGAGTCCCGAAGCTATACCCGGATTCGACACGGCGATAGCGCTCGATTGCATGCGAGAACGCTTCAAGCAAACCGCGCACCAAGTGAGGCGTTGCCTCCGCGAACCGCCCGGCATGAACAAGATATCCACCGTAATCGGTGTGCGCGTCGCCAAATGGCCCGGCATCTATGCGATAGAGAACGAGCGCCCGCGAAAGGCTCTGCTCGCGAACGACCCGCAGTTGGTTCTGTCGCTGGGGCTCGGTCTCATCGGAAACGAAAAAGTCGTCGTGTTCGAACAACGCTTCCATTTCCCGCTCATACCGGCCGAAATCGCTCCGAGCTTCGTGAATGCGAGCCCGGCGATATCGGACTCTCGCCTCGCGATCGGCAACAGCAAAGCCGGTTCCTTCAAGAGCGCGCTCGAAGTACCGGAGCGCTTCACGATTGTCCCCGTGCTCCTCGAACACACGACCGATGGAGTACGCAGCCTCCGAGTTCCCCGGCTGCACCTCCAGTACTTCCCTGAACCGCCGCAGAGCTTCGCCGTACTCTTCATTTCGAAAGTGTCTTTGTCCGGATTCGAGTACCGCCCATACAGGCTCCTCCTCCTGCGCCGGCAGGGCAGATGCAAGGAGGAAAAGCCCTCCGAAAAGGAGCAGAATTCGCTTTAGAAGAGAGTTCATCCTGTCACCATTATCGGCGCGAACCGTCGGCGAGTACAGGACAGCGTCGATGGGCGCCGCCACCGGCGGCGCCCATGCCTCCGTTACGGCAGCGTTGCGATCGAGAGCGCCATAACGAACAGCGCGACCGTTTCGACAATACCGATGACGAAAAGATAGCTTCCGAAACCCTTGCCGGTCTCAGCGAGCGCATCCGATGCACCGGCTGCCGCCTTCCCCTGGTACCACGACGAGAAGCCCATGGCTATGCCGCCGAACACCCCGATACCGAGCAACAGCCCGGCGTCCGCTCCGTTCTCAGCGGCATCCTGCAACTGTCCCATGAGGATGAATCCGTACAGCGTCTGAGTCAGGGGAGCACCGACGAACACCAGCAGCAGAAACGGTGCAGGTTGATTCTGCAGGAAACAGCGCTTCCACGCCCCGACCGTCGCCATTCCGGCAGTACCGGTACCGAGCGCCGAACCCATAGCAGCAAACGCAAGAGCAGCGCCAACCGAAATCAATCCGATATCCATATAAATGATGTCTCCTTTGTACCTTTCACCGGCTGCGAGCCGGACATAGTCTACGTGTTATATCGAAACGGCCGGTAATCCGAACCGGACCATTCCATCCCGAGCGCACCAGAGAACTCGAGCATATTGAGTCGAACACCGTGCACAAGCACGCTGAGCCCCCCCATCGCGAGATTCAGCGAATGACCGAATACGATGATGAGTACGGCCGGCACGAAACCGAGCCCCTCTCCGGCCAGAGCCGCGAGATCATTCGTCGCGGCAGCGATCTCGACGCTTGCGAGCCCGACTGCGAACAGACGCAAATAGCTCATCGTATCGGCAAATGCATTAATGCCGTCGAGCGCCGTCGCGATAAGGTTCGTGAAACTGAAACCGGCAAGTATACCTTTGAGGACATTGACTTCCTGATTCGCGAAAAGCAGCACTGCGATCAGTCCGCCGATGACGAGGTAGAGCGAAACCGGCAGAAACGGATACTGCTCCTCGCTCACAACCAGCGTCAGTGCAAGATTGAAAACACCTCCCAGCACCGCAAGCCAGCCCAACTCGGCCAGCGCCTTTAGCTTGTGTGCTCCTCTCAACTCGACGACGACATTCCATATTCTCGCCAATGCAAGGTGAATCAACGCCAGAACGAAACAGACGGCGATAATCCCTTCGATGCTTCCCGGAGCGTAGGCATTGATCTCCGGCACGACGAATTGAGCGAAAAACGGATTTTCGAGTATCGGTTCGTAGCCGAACCAAACTCCGCTCATCGCACCCCACACTACCGTCGTCGCGCTCATTACCGTCAAAAGGAGAACACCCACCCCCGGTGACGCGCCACCCAACTTCGAACGGACTATGAAAAACAGCGATACGCCGAGAAGCAACACGCCGTAGCCGGCATCGCTGAGAATCATCGCGAAGAAAACGGTGAGAAACAGCAGGAACGGCAGACTTATGTCGCGCTCCCGGTATCCGGGAGTCGTGTTTATGAGATCAAACACCGGCGCGATAAGCTTGGAGACCCCTCTGCGCTCCACGAGAACCGGGGGCTCTTCATCATCGGCCGGATCGCTGATCAGCACTCCCCATCCGTGCTCTTTGGCATGCGAGCGCAACGCGGAAGCCTTCGGAGCAGGCACCCATCCGGTAAACCAGAGGACCTTTCCCTCCTCCTGCATTCCGGCTCTCACGCTCTCGAACTCGATCTCACGCTCGACCGGATCGAGCTCTCGTTCGATTGCCGCGCGATGCGAAGCGAGCTCGGAGAGCTCTCGTTCAATCTCCACGCAGCGCTCTCGCGTCTCACCGAGTTCGGCTTCAACGTCGCTCAACGTGCGGGCCGGTCGAGGATACGCCCCTTCGGGCAATTCCTCATCGGCCGGCGCAATAACGAGGAGGTGCACACGATCCTTCGACTGGTAAACGGTGAACACACGACCGGGGGAGGCAAAGCGCTCGGCCTCGTCCGCCGACAACACGTACAATGCGGGCTTAAGCCCGACCTGCTCGATTCTCTCGAGGTCAGCGGGACCGACATCATCCCAGGGAGCGACCTGTTCGGCCTCCAACTCCAGCCGCTGACGGCGATCATCGAGTTCCCGACGCTCATCAACCAGTCCAATGATCTGATCGACGGCATGAATCGGATCGATCTCAACGATTGATGACTCCTGTTCATCAACGCGAGACTGCTTCGCCTCCGGCAACGACCGCAAGGCGCGTTGCATGCGCTCTTGAGTACGGCGCAGGTCGGAGAGACGATCGTTCTCGGCACTCTGCACCGTTACGTGCACGATACCGAGCTCCCCGAGCTCGTGAGTCGTCTTTTTTCGACGCGTTGCAAGGCTCAGAATGTGAGCCTTTTTCATTGGAACTATCATGTGCTCTCGCTTCGGGTGATCTTGTTCTTGGAAATCTTCCCCCGCACCACGGCGGCGGTTTGCTGATCGCCGAGATATATGCGGATTCGGCGGATGTTCTCCTT
>PUOG01000316.1 GCA_003552745.1 Spirochaetaceae bacterium | reverse complement strand
GTCGTACGCGAGATCGGGTATACCGATCCGTCGTTCGGGATCGATGCCGACAGCATGAGTGTTGTGAGCACGCTACACTCCCAGAGCCCCGACATCTCGCAGGGCGTGTCCGACGGCGAGGGACTCTTCGAAGAGCAGGGCGCCGGAGATCAGGGAATGATGTTCGGATACGCGTGCACCGAGACCGAAGAGCTCATGCCCGCACCGATCATGTTCGCGCACCGCATTCTCCGAAAGGCGGCGGAACTTCGTCACGACGGCACCATTAAGTGGATGCGCCCCGACTCGAAGAGTCAGGTGTCGGTCGAATACGAGGGCGACAAGCCGGTGCGTATCGATACGATCGTTGTCAGTCATCAACACGACGACGAGGTATCGTACGACGAGGTGAAGAACGACATAATCCAGAAGGTCGTAATGCCGGAGCTGGAAGGTAGCGGTCTCGTTGACGACGACACGAATTTCTTCATTAATCCGACCGGCCGTTTCGCTGTCGGTGGTCCACACGGCGACTCGGGCCTGACCGGACGCAAGATCATCGTCGATACCTACGGTGGCATGGGCCGGCACGGCGGCGGTGCGTTCAGCGGAAAGGATCCCAGCAAGGTCGACCGCTCGGCGGCGTACATGGCCCGCTACGTGGCGAAGAACATCGTAAAGGCCGGACTCGCCACTCGAGCTGAAGTGTCACTCGCCTATGCAATCGGCGTTCCGTTCCCGGTAAGCGTTCGCATCGATACATTCGGCACATCGGTGGTACCGGAAGCGAAGATTTCCGAGGCGGTTCGCGAGGTTTTCGATCTCTCGCCGGCCGGTATTATCAGAACTCTCGATCTGAAACGGCCGATCTACCGAAAGAACTGCATCTACGGCCACTTCGGAGACAATGCTTCGGAGATTACCTGGGAGCAGACCGACAAGTCCGATCAGCTGGCCGGTATATTCAAGACCGCCGGAGTCGAGGTACGCTAATAGCATGTCAATACCGAGGATTTACGGAATCGGAAATCCCCTCGTCGACGTCTCGGTTTCGGTCGAGGATAGGGACCTGCAGGCGCTCGGTTTGACGAAAGGCACGATGCTGCTCATCGATACCGAAAAGCGCCGACAGATCCTCGACCATATCGAGGGCAAGTCGGTCAGTTACGGATGCGCAGGATCGGCACCGAATACGATTATCACGATCGCTTCCCTCGGTCGGCCGACTTCGCTCGGTGGTGCGGTCGGAGATGATGAGCTCGGCCGCGTGTATCGCGACCGACTACGGGAAACCGGCGTCGAAGACCGCCTCGCAGTCTGCCCGGGTGAGACGGGGACGAGCATTATACTCGTTACCCCCGACGGTGAGCGGACAATGTGCACCTTTCTCGGAGTCTGCGACCGGTTCTCATCGAATAACGTCGATACCGAGCGCGCTAAGGACGTCGACTGGATCCACTTCACCGGGTATATGTTCGACACCGATAGCCAGCGGGCTGCGATCGCGTATGCGGTTGCCGCGGCAAAGAAGGGCGGTGCGAAGGTTTCCTTCGATGTTGCCGATCCGTTCGCCGTCGACCGGCACGGCGATGCGTTCCGCGAGATAATCGGGCGCGACGTCGATCTCCTCTTCGCGAATCAGGCGGAGGCCGAGATGCTGACCGGGAAATCGGACCCGGCCGAAGCGGCAGACTCTCTTTCAAAGAGTGTTGGGGTCGTCGCTGTTAAGGACGGGAAGAACGGATCGGTAGTCGCTACCGATGGGAAGCTCCACCGGGTTGCGGCGGATACCGCCTCGCTGGTCGACTCGACCGGTGCCGGTGACACGTACGCTGCCGGTTTCCTCTATTCGCTGACGGAGCAATACGACGTCGAGGCGGCAGCCCGATTCGCATCATTTCTCGCCGCTCGAATCGTGGAACGCCGTGGGGCGCAGTTCGACGCCACCGAGTCGAAGCGACTCGGCGAGGAGTATTTTTCACGTGCGCGAGCCGCAAGCGGTTCGACCGCCGTCGGCGGGTGAACGCACGACACATTCTATAGAACACAGGAGAGTGTATGAGTACAGTACAGGCAGCACCGAAAGTCTCGTACAAGGTGAAGGACATAAGCCTCGCCGACTACGGGCGCAAAGAAATCGAAATAGCCGAAAAGGAAATGCCGGGCTTGATCGCCACGCGCGAGAAGTACGGACCGAAGAAACCGCTGAAGGGCGCCCGGATAACCGGAAGCCTTCACATGACCATTCAAACGGCGGTTCTCATCGAGACGCTTGTTGAGCTCGGGGCCGACGTTCGCTGGGCAAGCTGCAACATCTTCTCGACGCAGGACCATGCCGCCGCCGCGATTGCGGTTGGACGTCCCGAAGATGGAGGGACACCGGACACTCCGAACGGTGTACCGGTGTTTGCATGGAAGGGCGAGACGCTCGAGGAATACTGGTGGTGCACCAAGCAGGCGCTGACGTGGCCGGACGGCGGAGGACCAACGCTGATCGTCGACGATGGTGGTGACGCCACGTTGCTGGTCCACCGCGGAGCGAAGGCCGAGCAGGACGCATCGATTCTCGATGAGCCGACCGACAACAAGGAGCTGCAGTGCGTGAACGCGATACTCAAGGAGAGTCTCGCGGAAGATCGCCACTTCTTCTCAAAGACGGCAAAGCAGCTGAAAGGTGTTTCCGAGGAAACGACCACCGGCGTTCATCGGCTCTACCAGATGCAGAAGAGCGGCGAACTGCTCTTCCCCGCGATCAACGTCAACGACAGCGTCACGAAGAGCAAGTTCGATAACGTCTACGGCTGCCGCGAGAGTCTTGTAGATGGGATCAAGCGGGCGACCGACGTCATGATCGCCGGCAAGACCGCGATGGTCTGTGGCTTCGGTGATGTGGGGAAAGGATCCGCCGAGGCGCTGGCTTCTCTGAAGGCGCGCGTGCTCGTCAGCGAGATCGATCCTATCTGTGCGCTTCAGGCGTCTATGGCCGGATACACGGTGACGACCGTCGAAGATGCTCTGCCTGAGGCGGACATCTACGTTACCACAACCGGAAACCGGGACGTTATCACCGCCGAGCACATGTCGAAGATGAAGGATCAGGCGATCGTCTGTAACATCGGACACTTCGACAATGAGATCGAGGTCGCCAAGCTCGATCAACTGCCCGGAGTCGAGAAGATCAACATCAAGCCGCAGGTCGACGAGTATCGCTTCCCTGACGGGCACAGCGTATTCCTGCTCGCCGAAGGACGTCTGGTGAATCTCGGCTGCGCGACCGGACATCCGAGCTTCGTCATGTCGAACTCGTTCACGAACCAGACGCTCGCGCAGATCGAACTGTGGAACAATGAACACGATATCGACGTCTACAGACTGCCGCAGCACCTCGACGAGGAAGTGGCCCGACTGCACCTCGACCGCATCGGTGCCAAGCTCACCAAGCTTCGACCGGAGCAGGCGGAGTACATCGGTGTATCCGTCGACGGTCCCTACAAGCCAAGTCACTACCGCTACTGAGACGAGAAAACTTTATCGACGCCGGCGGCTGCTCGGGCAGCGCCGGCGTCACGCACTTCCGTGAGATCGACCTCAGCGGGTGGTCTCCGGGAGGGTTCGACGGTGACGCGACAGAAGCGGCGTGCCGGAAACCACCCAGGAAGGAGAATATTATGCCAACGATGGAGAAGCAGGACTTCGGGACCGACCCAACTCAGGTTCGCGAGAGCGATCACTATGTCGACGAGTACATCTCCGGTTTCGTGGATAAGTGGGATGAGCTGATCGATTGGAATAGCCGTGCCAAAGGCGAGGGCGACTTCTTTCTCCGCATGCTCAAGGAGCGCGGAGCGCAGCGAGTCCTCGATGCAGCGACCGGCACGGGATTCCATTCAATCAGGCTGATGGAGGCGGGCTTCGATGTAGTGAGCGCCGACGGCAGCCCGGAGATGCTCACGAAAGCATTCGAGAACGGACGCAGGCGCGGTCACGTACTTCAGACCGTACATGCGGACTGGCGGTGGCTGAACAAGGATTTGAACGAAACGTTCGATGCAATCGTCTGCCTCGGCAACAGTTTCACTCACCTCTTCGCGGAGAAGGACCGCCGAAAGGCATTGGCGGAGTTCTACGCGGTGCTGAAGCACGACGGCGTTCTTATTCTCGACCAGCGGAACTATGACGCGATCCTTGACCACGGCTTCTCGAGCAAACATACCTACTACTATTGTGGCGACAGCGTCTCCGCGGAGCCGGAGTATGTCGACGACGGACTTGCTCGATTCAGGTACCGCTTTCCGGACAACTCCGAGTATCACCTGAACATGTTCCCACTGCGAAAGCGATACGTGCATCGGCTCCTTCTCGAGGTCGGTTTTCAGAAGATCGATACCTATGGCGACTTCCAGGAAACCTACCGTGAGGGCGATCCGGACTTCTTCGTACACGTAGCCCAGAAAGACTATTTCTCCGAGGACGAAGGAGAGGATGCAGCCGTGAAGGAGCAGAAATAGGGAGGATACAAAATGAAAACCTATACTGAAGAAGCAACGAAAACTGCACAGAACTATTACAATTCGACCGATGCGGATAATTTCTACTTCACCATTTGGGGTGGAGAGGATATCCACATCGGCTTGTACAAGTCGGATATCGATCCGATTGCACCCGCGAGCCAACGAACGATCGAGCGCATGGCCTCCAAGGCGACCGATCTCGGGAATGACTCCTACGTGCTCGATCTCGGCGCCGGTTACGGCGGCTCATGCCGGTATCTTTCGAAGACATACGGATGCCGCTCGGTCGCACTGAACCTGAGCGAAGTCGAGAACGAACGCGACCGGGAGAAGAACAAAGCACAGGGCCTCGATCATCTCGTCGAAGTAGTGGACGCCACGTTCGAAGACGTTCCGTATCCGGACAACACGTTCGATCTCGTGTGGTCGCAGGACGCGTTTCTCCACAGCGGCAATCGAGAGAAGATCTTTCGCGAGATCGATCGGGTG